>JANMUW010000361.1:0-2478 GCA_031392105.1 Acidobacteriota bacterium
AATTGCCGAATTCATTGGCGAGCAGTTTTACGATGGAGGCGGTGAGTGTAAAGAAGCGGAATGGTTCCCTTGCTCGGAGTTACTAAGACGACGCCGCGACAACAAAGCTGAGAGCCCTCACAACTAGATTGCAACCGACACCAGCGGACAGGAGCGCACGCATCCTGCCTGCATGGGGCGAAGCCCGAAAAGGCCCAACCTTCCCAGCATCACCGTAGGACGTGGCCGCCGCGTTGCATGCAAGGATGCCTGCGCTACAGTCGCGCTCACGTCTCCCGTCCCAGCTAGTCGACCACCAACACACCGGGGAATAACGGATACGTCGCCATTGGTCCCGTTACGAGACGCTTCTTCATGAAGGTGCCGAAATGCTTCGGATCGACCAGGTCGGGATGCGAGTCCGAAGTATATTCATGATCGCTTACATTCCCACGAGCCGATTCGATCGACACAAATCCATCGCCGGGCTCCCAACCCGAGCACAGGATCTGCGAGCCATTGCCGATCAGGACGGAAAAGTTCGTTCCTTTTCTCTCTTTCACGAACTGATTGAACCTCGCCATTTCTTCCGGCATGAGTTCCTTTGCCGTCCGCATCGTACCGTCGAACGCGTCGTTGTACTTCATCGAGTCTGCACAAGGTACGCCAAGATTCGGCGTTCCAAGCATCAAGAAATGCTTTACGACGGGTTTGTGATCGGGCAGGATCTCCATTTCCTTGTGAATGTACAATCGTCCGACCAAACCACCGCTCGAGTGCGCCACCATATCGACATGCCACGCGTTGTGCTTCTTTTGCGTCGCCTTTATAAACTCGGCAAGATCATCGGCGTTGTCATAGACCGACGCCGGTGATGTTCGCTGACTGATCCGCGTGAAGGTGGCCGCCTTCCAATCGTAGCTGTGCGACAACGTTAGTATGTTCTGATAGACCTCGAAACTGCGCGGACTCGACCAGATGCCCGCGACGAAAACGATCGGCTTTGGCGCGACGCGAATGTTCTCCGTACGCGAATCCTTCATCTTGTTGTTGTCCCACGCCTCAGCTCGCATGCGTTGAACCAGCCGAGGCCGCCCATCGTTGTACCAGGCGTAACCATCCGATTTCCAGATCCATTCGACCTCACGCTCTTCACCCGGCTCGAGCCTGACCGTGGAGCTATCTATCGGCTTATCTTTTTTCGCACCATCCCATTTGTCACCTTTGTAGGTCTCGATCAGCTTGACCTCGGGAAACTTTATCTCGCTTGAAAGGTTCAACACTTTCGCTGTGATCCGAACGATATTGCCGTCGATCGTCGACTGATTCTCGGTGACTTCTTTCCACGCATTCCAATCCGGTACGCGCATGTCTTCAAACTTGATATCGGTAACGAGGAGGCTCTCGGGGCATCGAGTAAACGTCCATGTCACGGTCCAGACGAACGTTCGCACTTTCCCGGTTCCGTCATCGCCTCCGGTAACGGTTCCCGAGAGCGTGTCCGGATTTTCCGGATCTATTTTTTGACTGTTGACGGACACAGTCTCGCCTTCGATCCGCGTCGGCTCGTTCTCCGATTTGTCATACGGCTCGTTGTTCTTCGGCTGGCAATGCCCCGATCTTTGTATATGCTGCTCGCGCTTGTAGGTTCCTGCGGCGTCGGGAAATCGAAAACCGAAATTGTACCTGCCATTCATTTCGTCGACATAGAGATTGAATGATGTCGCCGGACCGGTCGCCGTCGCCGTCGTGTGCCGGCTATCGGTTCCCGTGATGAAGAACCAATGCCCGCTTTCGCGTGCGTTGCAGGTGTCAAAGACTTTTTCCTCACCCCACTGCAGATCGACGTCGTTAAGATTCACGGTCGTGTTCACGACTGCGTTCTGCGGATCTTTTCCGTCGACGATGGCCTTGCCCGTGTATTCGTAATCGCGCGACGTTTTGTGACTGATCCGATCGATCGCCTTTCGTATTCCGGGTTCGTCCGACTCGAGAGAATCCTTCAATACTTTCTTGTATGTTACGACGCCGCTCCAACCGCCTGAGCAGCGGGGATTCTGTTTTGGTTGGCTCACCGGACCGTTACGACTGGAACGACGTGTTTGGGCTGGCGCCGTGAATACTCCGCAGTTCAGGACAGCGGTTACCATTAGAAGAATGAAGAATTGTTTGTATAAATATTTTCGAGCCACTATTACTCTCCAGCGTTGAACGAGTCGGACGTCGTAGACGTTCTGGTCACACCCTCAACGCGGAAAAGCTCGATGAAATGGCTCAGTCAGAAAACTATGGTGCTGGGATGGCCCGGTAAAGGCTCGGGAATTTTTTCTTCAGATCAATTAACTTTGGACGGTCGTTGACAATTATGTACGGCTCGTCGGGATTAAGCTTGAGGTAATTCTGATGGTATTTTTCGGCTTCGAAGAATTCGACGAAAGGAACTACCTCGGTCGCGACCGCCTTATCGAGCGCTTTTGAACCGTTCAGTGCGAGAATGAA
>JANMUW010000446.1:0-35953 GCA_031392105.1 Acidobacteriota bacterium
CGATGCCGTTATCTCGAATCTTGAGTTTGCCGACGAAGAGAGAACCACCCCGCCGAAGCGGCACCCCTCCTTCGGAAGGAGGGGAGTATTCTTGGTGTCTTAGAACTCTCGTCGTTCAGGCCTTATGATCCGCGCAATCCATGGCAAAAACTTCAGGCACAAAAAACTCCCCTCCTTACAAAGGAGGGGTGGCAGCTTCTAGTTCGCGGCTTTCGCCTCACCAGACTGATACGGCGGCAGCACGACTCTTGCCGCTTTTTCTTTCTTCAATCCTAAGGCCCAGTCCGCCTGCATCAACGTGTGGATGTCGCGAGTTCCTTCGTATATAACCGCAGCCTTACAATTCCGTAGGTACCGCTCGACCGGATAGTCGTTTGTATATCCGTTCGCACCGTGAACCTCGATCGCCATCGACGCGGCAGTTTCCGAGCGAACTGTCGCTTGCCATTTCGCGAGGCTAGCGGCTCGTGCCGAAGGCCGGCCTTCGTTTTTCAAGTATCCGCACTTTAGCCAGAGTAGATGAGCCATCTGGTAATCGGCTTCCATGTTCGCGATCTTTTGTTTGACGAGCTGGAAGTTCGCGATCGTCTGGCCCTGGACCTCGCGCGTATTCGCATACGCGACCGACGCATCACGCGAAGCCCGGATCACACCAGTGGCGCCCGATGCGACCGTGTACCGCCCGTTCTCGAGCGAGAACATGGCGATCTTAAATCCCTCGCCTTCCTGCCCGAGCATGTTTTCTTTCGGAACACGAACATCCTGAAGAGAGAAATATCCGGTGTTGCCGGCGCGAATTCCCAGCTTTCCGTGGAGCGTGCCGCTTGAAAATCCGGGCATCGAACGCTCGACAATAAAGCAGCTAATGCCGGTGTGATCGCGCACCTTTTGTTTTTCAAGGTCGGTCCAGCAGAAGAACAAGAAATGATCGGCAACATCGCCGAGCGAGATCCACATCTTCTCGCCGTTCAGAACCCAATCGTCACCGTCGCGCTTCGCGTATGATTTCATCCCAACGACGTCGCTTCCAGCATTGGGCTCGGTCAGTCCAAACGTCGCGATCTTCTCGCCCTTCGCCTGCGGTACGAGATATCTCTGCTTCTGTTCTTCGGTTCCCCAACTGAAAACGCTCAGCGAGTTCAAACCGACGTGTACCGACATCGCAACGCGAAGGAACGTGTCGCACGCCTCCAGTTCCTCGCAGACGAGGCCGAGTGAAATGTAATCGAATCCCGCGCCGCCGTATTGTTCGGGAATGCATACACCGAGCAAACCAAGCTCGGCCATCTTTTGGAAAACGCTAGGCTCAAAATGCGACTTCTCGTCCCATTCTTTGATATATGGTGCCACTTCGCCCGCACAAAATTCGCGAACGGTCTTCTGCAAAGCCAGGTGTTCTTCGGTCAATTCAAAATCGATCACGGTGTAATTATCCTCGTTAAATTATGTGTGTGTTAAAATTCAGGTCGTAAATCCGAACGAGCAGTTTAGCATTTTCATAAAACTTCCGCGAAGCTTATAGATCTACTTTGCGAACTCTGCGAGCTTTGCGCGATATGAGCTTTTTTCACGCAAAGCTCGCAGAGTTCGCAAAGAAGACAGTCAGGAATGCTCGAACGTTTATGAAGAGAATAGCGACTTTTATTTTTTTGATCACTTGTGTCGGAGCAGCCAGTGCTCAGAACCGCTCCAACGAGCCAATTCCCTCCATGCCAAAGCTGCTATCGCAGCGCGCTCAGGCGGATGTCCGCGAGGCGTGGCTGAAGAAGAGGCTCGATACAATGCTGCTCCCCATGATGCAGCGGAACGGGATCGACATATGGATCGTGGTGAACGAAGAATTTCACAGCGATCCCGTCACCGAACACATCGTCCCACCGATTCCGATAGTCGGGCGCAGAGATTTCTTTATTTTCGTCGATCGCGGAGGAAAGCTCGAACGATACGCGGTCGTCCGCTACCTCGAAGAGCGTTTGAAGAATCATTACACGCTCATGAATCCCCCGCGGGCCGAAATGGCGGCCGCTCTAAAAAAGCTCGTCGTTGATCGGAATCCCAAAACGATCGCTTTAAATTTTGGCGGATCGCGTGGTCAGCAGAATGGCCTTACCCAGGACGGGTACAAGTTCCTGGCCGAGACACTCGGTCCCGAGAATGAAAAGAAATTCGTCTCCGCTTCAAAACTTCTGACCGAGTTCTTCGATACCCGGATTCCCGAAGAGCTCGAGCACTACAGGCAGGCGGTTCTGGCGACAGATGTCATCACGCGTCGAGCTTTTTCGAATGAGGTGATCAAGCCCGGAAAGACGACAGTCGGCGACGTGCGCTGGTGGATGATGCAGCAGGTCAACGATCTTGGTCTCGGAATATGGTTCCAACCTGACCTTCGTGTCCAACGCCAGGCAAAGGCGACCGGCACAACTCAGCAGTTTCTAAGCACGGCTGACGAAAGTATGGTCCTCGACCGCGGCGATCTTATCCACGTCGACTTCGGCCTCATCTACATGGGGCTCAGCACCGACTGGCAAAAGCACGGATATATTCTGAAGACCGGCGAGAAAGACGCACCCGAAGGTTTGAAACACGCTCTTAAGAATACGAATCGCCTCCAGGACATTATGGTCGGCTTTGCCCGCGCTGGCATGACCGGAACAGAGGTCTACGACGCGACGATGGCCGAGTGCAAGAAGCAAGGTATCGACGCGATGATCTACTCGCACCCGATCGGCGCTCACGGCCATGGACTCGGAGCGTCGATCGATTTTCGTCGCGGTATCGGCGGAGCCGACGAAGATAGGCTGAGGCTCGGGTCGTATACATCGATAGAGTTGAACAGTTCGACGAACGTTCCCGAATGGAACAATCAGCGTGTGACCGTAATGGCCGAGGATGATGCCGTGATGACTGACAAGGGTTTTCAGTTCATTCGTCCGCGGCAGACCGAATTTTATCTCATCAAATGATCTCGATTTCGAAAGCAGTCAGTATCGTCAAACGTGAAACGCCGCAGCTCGGGGACGAAAGCGTTCGATTGTCCGCTGCCGTCGGGCGCATTCTTGCGCAAGATATCCTCGCGGACACCGATATGCCGCCGTTCGACCGATCGCAGATGGACGGGTTTGCAGTGATAGCGAAAGATACCGCTGCAGCACCGGTCGAACTAAAGATCGTTGGCGAGTCTGCCGCCGGGCGCGGATGGCACCGGAAAATGAAAGTGGGCGAAGCCGTACGCATCATGACCGGAGCTCCTGTGCCGAATGGTGCCGACGCTATTCAAAAGATCGAACTGATACGCGAATCCGACGGAATCATCTCGATCCTCGAGCCGACCGGCGTCGGGAGATATATCGTTAAGAAAGGCGCGGAAATTAAGAAACGCGGAAGACTATTTGAACGCGGTGATGCGATAAACGAAAAAATGATCGCGAGTCTGGCCGCGTTCGGTTATGCCACCGTTAGTGTATTTTCGAAACCACGGGTTTCCATTCTTGGAACGGGCACTGAAATCGTTCCGATCGGAAAAACGCCCGGCCGGAACCAGATCCGGAATTCGAACTCCGCCATGCTGAAAGCGCTTTGCGACGCGGCCGGGGCGAGCTCACGCGAACTCCCACAAACCGGAGATGATCTTGAAAAACTTAAGCGGGTCATCTCGAAGGCAGTTGGACTTGATCAAAAGATATCCGCAATCCGAAATCCGAAATCCGAAATCCTGGTCATAACCGGCGGCGTCTCGGTGGGAAAGTATGATCTGACGAAACTGGCGCTGCGGGAACTCGGTGCAGAGTTATTTTTCGAACGCGTGCGTCTTCGTCCGGGAAAGCCCACGGTCTTCGGCAAGCTGAATGGCGCTCTGATCTTCGGCCTGCCCGGGAATCCTGTCTCGGCAGCGGTTACGTTTTATCTTTTCGTACGGACCGCGATCTTGAAGATGCAGAGGGCCGCCCAAACTGATCTGCGATCAGGTAGTGCCGTTTTGACCTCGAACGCCAAAGGTGCAAAGGAACGCGACACCTATCTTCCGGCGGCACTCGAGACTGACAAGAAGGGACGACTAATGGCTACGCCGCTTCGCTGGCATGGCTCGTCTGATTTCGTCGGATTCGCGAAAGCCGATGCACTCGTTTTCGTTCCAAGGGGCCAAACGATCCCGACGGGTGGCGTAGCCAAGATCGCCTACTTGTAAGATTGATGGAAGCACCTGCCGCAATGGCCCGCGAGGGCGCACACGAAACCGTCGCAAACATTTTGCGCGATGCCGTTCGCGGCCGGCTGCTCGATGTACCGACAGGCCACGGTGCTCTGGCTGTGCGATTGAAGGACCTCGGATACGAAGTTTTCGGCTGCGATCTTTATCCGCAGATCTTCGACGCGAGGGATATCGAAATCAAGGAAGGCAATCTCGATGGCACTTTGCCGTACGACGATCAATCGTTCGAATACGTGGTTTGTATCGAGGGCCTGGAGCATATCGAGAATCCGGCGAATGCGATCCGCGAATTTTCCCGTCTGTTGCGAGCCGGTGGAACACTCGTCGTATCAGTTCCAAATATCATGAACGTGGAGGAACGGCTGAAGTGGCTTTTCACCGGATACACTTCGCACTTCAAACCTCTTTCGTCCGAAGTTCGCGCTGCGATCGCTAAAGAGTACGGAGGCATGGAAGAAGTGGCCCTTCATGTGAACCCGATCGGGTACTCCGAGGTTCGATACCTGCTTGAACAAAACGGATTCGAATTGAGCAGCGTTCATGTCGATCAGAAGAAGAGAAATTCATGGCTGTTCATCCCGGTCGTCGGACTGATCCGGCTTGCAGCACGGTTCTCTTCCGACGCAAAGCGGCGCGAGCGCTGGACGAACGAACTAAACGCCGACGAAGTTCTGCTCGGAGGAAATACAATGATCTTTAAGGCGAAGAAAATATGAGCGAGCTTTCACATTACGATAAGGCGGGCAAGGTGAAGATGGTCGACGTTTCGGCCAAGGCGGAGTCGACCCGTCGTGCGGTGGCGTCTTGCAGAGTTCTGCTGTCCGGCGAGACTCTCTACGCATTGCGCTCGCAAACAAATCCAAAGGGCGATCCGCTGGAGGTAGCAAGGATCGCCGGGATCATGGCCGCGAAAAAAACGTCCGAGCTGATTCCGCTCTGTCATCAGATCAACCTCTCGAAGGCGAATGTTACGGCGGAAATAAAAGATTTTGGGATCTACCTCGAAGCGGAAGCGATCACCGACGCTAAAACCGGCGTCGAGATGGAAGCCCTGATCGCGGTTTCGGTGGCCGCTCTGACCATCTACGACATGTGCAAGGCCGTGCAAAAGGACATAGTGATCACCGAGATTCGACTTGAGACTAAAACAGGCGGAAAATCAGAGTACAGTAGGCGGTAGGTCGTGCGGCTTTGGGCTTGTTTTCTTTGCGTCTTGGCGGCTTTGCGGGAACCTTCTTGGTCGATCGTCCGCGAGGTAAGTCTCCCGCAAAGTCGCAAAGTTGCAAAGGTAGGACTAAGACCAAATACCGAAGACCAACGACATCGACCGTCAAGACATCAAATCCTTACCATCAACCGAACTTTGCTGTAATATCGAACGTAAAGTCAGGCGAGGAGATTTAACGAATTATGCGACACAGAATTGCCGAGGACGCCAAACCGCAGCTTTTACTCTTACTTCTTGCGACTGCGATCACGCTCGTTTTGTGGTTCCTTCCGTTCGCCGAGTACCTGGTCTACCCGATCCGGCTTTTTACGACCTTCGTTCATGAGAGCGGCCATGCATTGGTGGCGGTGCTGACCGGCGGGTCGGTGCAAAGCCTGACGATTGCGACAGATGGCAGTGGTGAGGTTTATTCGGCCTCAAGCAGTATGATCGGTGAGCTTCTGACTTCGAGCGCCGGGTACGTTGGAACGATGGCATTCGGTGTCCTGATGCTGTATTTGATCCGACGCGCCGTGTCACCGAACAAGATCCTCGCGGCGCTCGGCATCTTCGTCGCGGTCGTGACGGTCCTGTTTACGATCATCAGTCCGGTTTTCAACTTTTTATCGCTTAACACCTCATTCTCGAGCATTGCATTCACAGCGGTCGCGGGTGGATTACTCGCGGCATCACTCGTTGGTCTTGGAATGTTCTCGAGCTTCCGTGTGGCAAATTTCGCGGTAGCATTCCTCGCCGTCCAGTGTTTGCTGAATGCGGCGCTTGATCTACTCAACGTATTCTTCATCAACGCACCTTTCGTCGGAGCAAACATCCAGACCGATGCCGGCAACATGGCAGCAGCGACCGGCATACCCGGGATCGTATGGGTCGTCATCTGGATGGGGATCTCGCTGCTGATGATCTCACTCGGCCTGCGGCTCTATGCGGTAAAGGCGAATAAGGCAAGTGCTGACGATTCTCTGTTTGAAACAGACGCCTCTGTATAGGTGATTGAGACAGATCAATCCGCCTAAAGGCTTCTCGTCGCACAGTCGGTACCACCTGCGTAAGCGGGTGCTTGAGAGTTGAGATCGAACAACCGTGATTGTTTCCGTGGGCGCTGCACCACCCGCTGACGCAGGTGGTACTGACCTGTCGCTACACGGCCATCAGATACATGAAAATACTATTCTCGACTCTGATCCTCATTGCAATCCCGTTTGCGGCTCTCGCCCAGATCAAAAAGCCTCTCCCGCCGCCTGTGAAAATTCCATTCGCCGAATCGCGTCAGGCCGTAGTCGTTACGACAAAAGATTGGAATGCTACGCAAGGAACGGCTCGACGCTACGAGCGTAAAAGTGCAAAAAACAAATGGAAGGCGGTTGGAGAAAGTTTTCCGGTCGTCGTCGGACGAAGCGGTCTCGCCACCACGCGCGAGAATGGCTGGAACCTTGATCTCACTACACTGATCGGGCTCTTGAAACGCGAGGGAGACGGAAAGTCGCCTGCCGGCCTGTTCCCCCTAACGTTCGCCTTCGGCACAGCGGTAAAACCTGAGCAGCTAACTTTCCTTTACACACGACTGGGTCAGTACACGGAATGCGTGGACGATGTGAATTCACATCACTACAACAAGATCGTCGGTCGGGACCAGGTAGGTATTTTCGATTGGAAGAGTTCTGAGAAGATGCTGGAGATCGGCGAACCCTACGCACTGGGGGTTTTCGTCGCGTACAACTCTTTTCCGGTCGTGAAAGGTAACGGCTCATGCATCTTTTTGCATGTCTGGAAGGACGCTTCTACTCCAACGAGCGGCTGCACTGCGATGGGCCGGCTTGATCTCGAGCGCGTCGTCAGCTGGCTCGAGCCGGAACTGAATCCTTATCTAGTGCAAATCCCTGAACCTCAATACGAGAACAATCGAAAATCGTGGAACCTGCCAAAACTCAAGTAACACTCGCGAGCATTCCGCTTGGGGGACGACTACTCATTAGGTCAAAAAAGGACTGGCGAGTCGCTGTCGTCTCGCGCATCGGCGAAGAGCAGATCACAATCTCGGTCGCCTCTCCCGGCGGCTATTGCTACCGCCTCCGGCGTCCAACCGACGCCTCGATCTCATTCGACGGACGAATTCCGTTTCTGGTGATCGAAGGCAGCGATACATGGCGTGAGAACTTCTCGACCTACGACGTTCGATGGTGAGGCTCAACGGACTGGAGTGAGGCATCCCTGCCTGCATGAGTGCGAAGCACGAAAGAACCCTAACATTCCGAGGCTGTAATCGTTTGACGTCGCTCCGCGACGTTGCAGGCAAGGATGCCTGCTCTCCAGTCGCTAGCCGCTTCCTTTCAAATTCCCCGTTTGCTAAACTTAAGTTTTTCTTACAGGGCCGGATTTATATCTATGCAGGCGGTACGATCAAAAGAGGACGAAGCAATCGAAGTTCGCGGAGCACGCGTCCATAACCTCAAGAACATCTCGGTCTCGCTTCCTCACAACAAACTGACGGTCGTGACGGGTGTTTCGGGCTCCGGCAAATCGAGCCTCGCGTTCGATACGATCTACGCCGAAGGCCAGCGGCGCTACGTCGAATCGCTTTCCGCATACGCCCGCCAATTCCTCGAGCGGATGGACAAGCCGGATGTCGATGAGATCACCGGCATCGCACCTGCGATCGCCATCCGCCAAAAGAATGCGACGCGGAACCCGCGCTCGACCGTCGCAACCCAAACCGAGATCTACGATTATCTCCGCCTGCTATATGCACGGGCCGGGCAGACGATCTGTCATGTCTGCGGGCGAGAAGTAAAAAAGGATTCGCCTGAATCTGCTGCGGATGAAATCCTCGCTGAGCTGCCGGAAGGGACGAGATTCTATGTCTTGTTTCCGATTCAAGAAAATGGATCCTCCCGCAAAACCGCAAAGCCGCAAAGGAAGACAAAGAAAAAGACTGTAGCGACGGCTGATGAGTTGAGCGTATCGGCTTTTCTCATCTTGCTTCTTCAACAAGGCTTCTCTCGCCTGTATCGTGAGGGCGAGGTCATCGAGTTACAGAGACCCGAAGATTATCCGTTCGATAACTTCGATGGCACTTTTGTATTGATCGACCGCCTTAAGGCCGATAAGAATATCCGA
Source organism: Acidobacteriota bacterium (assembly GCA_031392105.1). GTDB lineage: Bacteria > Acidobacteriota > Blastocatellia > Pyrinomonadales > Pyrinomonadaceae > OLB17. The sequence continues at coordinate 8,553 of JANMUW010000446.1, forward strand.
CAGCGGCTTGTCGATTCGCTCGAGACCTGCTTCCGCGAGGGCCATGCCGCAGTAATCTGGACTGCAAACTTAAGTTTGCAGTACAAATTTTCGGACAAGTACATCTGCAAATACGACGCCACTCCTTACGAAGAGCCTGAGCCGCACCTTTTCAGCTTTAATTCGCCGTTCGGAGCATGTCCAGTTTGTCAGGGATTCGGGAACACGATCGGCGTCGATTACGATCTCGTCATTCCTAATCCGCTGCTGTCGATCAAGGAAGGTGCGATCGAACCTTTCACGCGCCCGACCCATGCATGGGCGCACAAGGAGCTTCTCAAGTACGCTTCGTCGGCGAATATAAACATCAACACTGCATTCGCCGATCTCGACGATTATCAGCAGAACGCGATCATCTACGGCGACGAAGGCTGGCGCGGGATCAAGGGGTTCTTCAAATGGCTCGAGACGAAAAAGTACAAGCTTCACGTTCGTGTCTTTCTCGCGAAGTATCGGGGATATACGAAGTGCCCGGAGTGTGATGGCGCCCGATTGCGACAAGAAGCCCGCGACGTAAAGATCGGTATGCGATCGCTGCCCGAGATCGTCGCGATGTCGATCAGCGGTGCGCAAAAGTTTTTCGACGAACTCAAACTTAGTGAGGAGCGCGAAAAAATCGCCGACAAGATCCTGCTGGAGATACGCCGGCGTCTCAAGTTTCTGGTAGATGTAGGTTTGGATTATTTAACTCTAAGCCGTGTTGCAGCGACACTGTCCGGCGGCGAGGCGCAGCGAATTCAGCTCGCGACAAATCTCGGCTCTCTGCTCGTCGGAACGCTTTACGTTCTGGATGAACCGAGCATCGGCCTGCATCCCCGTGACAACGCCCGGCTTATCACGATCCTCGAAAATCTTCGGGACATCGGAAACACGGTACTCGTCGTCGAGCACGATGAAGATACGATGCGAGCGGCGGATCATATTCTCGACATTGGTTTGTTCGCGGGTGAGCTCGGCGGAAACGTCGTCTTCGAAGGCGACTTCAAGGCTTTGTTGAAAGACAAGTCGTCGCTTACGGCGCGATACCTCCGCGGAGATAGCGAGATCAAGATTCCGCAAAAGCGAAGAGCAAAAACAAAAAAGAAGGTCACGATCACCGGTGCACGCGAACACAATTTGCAGAACGTTTCCGTCGATATCCCGCTCGAGATGCTTGTCTGCATTACGGGAGTTTCCGGCTCCGGTAAATCGACGCTCGTGCATGACGTCCTCTATGCAGGTTTGAAGAAACAACGCGGCGAATGGAACGCGCACGTCGGCCTGTTCAAGGACCTAACGGGCAACGAGTTCATCGATGATGTGATGCTGATCGATCAATCGCCGATCGGCCGCACGCCGCGATCAAATCCGGTTACGTACATCAAAGCGTACGACGCGATCCGCGAAGTATTTGCGGGAACGCAGGGTGCAAAATCGAAAGGATTTCATTCGTCGCACTTTTCATTCAACGTTCCCGGCGGACGATGCGAAACGTGTCAGGGAAGCGGAACGGTTACTGTCGAGATGCAGTTTCTCGCCGATGTCGAGCTTACTTGTGAAGACTGTCGAGGCACGCGTTTCCGAGATGAGATCCTCGGTGTGAAATACAAGGGCAAGAATATTCACGAAGTCCTCGATCTGACCGTTCGCGAAGCGATCCTCTTCTTCAAGGACGTCAAGAAGCTGACGACGCGTCTGAAGATGCTTGAGGATGTAGGGTTGGGTTATTTGAGATTGGGACAATCAGCGACGACTCTTTCCGGCGGTGAAGCCCAACGTGTAAAACTCGCTGCACATCTCGCCCAGAAGACGCGTTCGAACACGCTTTTTATTTTCGACGAGCCGACGACGGGTTTGCACTTTGACGACATCAACAAACTGCTCGGCGCATTCCGTGCGTTGATCGATAATGGCGGAAGCCTTGTGGTTATCGAGCACAATCTGGATGTGATAAAAACCGCGGACTGGGTAATCGATCTTGGGCCCGAAGGCGGTGTCGGTGGTGGCGAGGTCGTTGCCGTCGGGACACCCGAGCAGATCGCGAAGAACGAAAAATCACACACCGGGAAATACCTGAAAGTTTTGATGAATGGAAAGGTTAGTTAGTCGTCGCCGAACTTAGCCCGCCACTTGGGAGCGATCTGTTCCATCACCTTGCAGTCGCAATAGCCGCCGTTCTCGTTTAGCCACGATGTGATCTTCGGGAAGTTCAGATGGTTTTCCATCATGAACCGCATCGAGTATTGGAGGCTGTGATTGCATTCCGATTCGTAGAGCTCGTCCTCTAGATAATCAAGCAAGTCGCTGATCGTGTCTTGCTGCGCGGGTAAACTGTCGAGAAACGCCTGCAGTTCCTCACCGGTAAGCTGTTCGAGATTCTCGATCTCACGTTTTCGAACTATTGGCATCGTTTAAGTTTCTGGTTCCTAGTTTCTGGTTTCTGGTTGCTTCTTTTCGAGCCTAAGGCGTCGAGCCAACTAGAAACCAGAAACTAAAAACTAGAAACGCCTGGTTAAAACTCGCTCTCCGACACTCGACCCATTTCGGCTCTTGCGGCCTCGTCTCGCTCCCGCTGCTTCACACCCTCACGCCCGTCATACTTCAAGAACTTCGGCAGAAAGAGTGCGGCGCCCAACACCGACACGACACACAGCACGCCGCCGGAAACCAGCGCCGTCTTCACTCCAACGTTCTCCGCGACGATTCCCATCTTAGCGCTTCCGAGCATCGGTCCGGTAAGGTAACTCATCATCTCGATGCTCGCGAGGCGCCCGCGAAGATAATTCGGGATCGTCTGATTCCAGATCGAACCGCGAAAGATGCCCGAGATCATATCGAAGAAACCGGCGGCTCCCAGAAACAAAAGCGCCGGCACGATGCTGTCAACCAGTCCAAAAAATATTATCGCAACGCCCCAGAGCACCGCTGCGATCGTGACGAATAATCCGTGCCGGTGAATGTTCTTGGTCCAACCCGAGGTCAGACTTGCGATCAAGGCTCCGGCGGCGATTGACGCCGGGAAAAATCCGACATACTTATCCCCGTAAATAACGGCAAGTGCCGGATACAAAGCTTGCGGCATCGCAAAGAACATTGCCGCGATGTCGATGAAATACGTTCCGAGCAGTTCTTGCCGTGAGAACGCGTACCGCCAGGCTTTCTTTATTCCTTCCCAGCTCGGCCGCTCCGCATTCTCGGGTGGGGGAACATGACGCAGCATGAAGACCGCGATCAATGAAGCGATAAAAGTAACGAGGTCGATCGAGTATGCGATTGAGGAGCTAAATTGCGTGGCGATGATTCCCGCGACGGCCGGACTGACGATCGCACCAACGCTGTAGCGGATAGAATTCAGCGCCATCACCGACGACATCAGATCGGGAGGGATGATCTTTTGGATAAACGATTCAAACGCCGGCCGCTGTATCGCGGCGAACCCGGCGTGGAGAGCTACAGCGACAAACAGCACCCAGATACGGGGATTCGGCAGCAGCGAGTTGATTAGAAGAATAGCGGTGACCGTCGTCTGTCCGATCTCGGTTAGCCGCAGCATCTTTCGCTTGTCGAGAAAATCCGCAAGTGCTCCACCGACAAAAGCGAGAGCGACCATCGGCACGAACTCGGCAAGATAAATGTACCCGACCATCGCCGACGACTGCGTCAGCTGATACATCTGCCACGGGACGACAATGAAAGTCATCATCGAACCAAAGAACGAAACAAGCTGCCCGAAAAAGAGCAGCCTGTAATCGCGCGATACTTTTAGGGGGGACAGATCAAGCAGCATCGAAATTTGTCTGACCAGCTTATCACGGCGAAAAGCCGTTCTGCACGGTTGAGATCAGTAGGGTTTTACGTAACTGGTCCAGTGGAACAGCCACGTTGCGTAGATATTCGCGGCGAAGGAAAATCCGTACGCGGCCCATTCTAGCGGGGTCAGTCTCTTGGGCGAGCTTTCGAGCATGATCACAAACAGCCATGGCAGGCAGACCATCGCATAGCGATAACCAAATTGCCATCCGCCGGAGTTTCCGTGCATCCATAGCACGAGGCAAAGCACGACCACCGCCAGCCACGACGCATATTTGAGGGCCCTGTCGCGAGCTCCGCTTCGAAAGGCGAACAGTAGGAACGGGCTGCTCCAGAGTATCGAACTGCTAAAGCCATCTGGCATGAGATACGGGAAGCGGGTTGACGTCTCCCACGGACGGAAGATCATCTCCCAGACTTGGCGCGGTATGTAGTGATACGAAAAAATACCGTAGTCGTACCAGGGTTCGTTCAGCACTCCGGGGATCCGTGCGTAGCCGAAGTCAGTGAACGAATGAAATCGGATGTAGTTGTACACCAGAGTCGCAACGCCGAGGATGAACGGGACTATGCAGAACTTCGCAATAGAGGCGATATTCACCGCCGAGACGCCGAGACGCGGAGGGGGTGAGGCGGGATCTTCGACCGACCTGCGTGACTTCGCCTCCTTATTCCGAAAAACAGGATCTCCATTTTTTTCTCCTCTCTGCGTCTCAGCGTCTCGGCGGTTTAGTATCCAAAAGAAGATCGGTGCCGTAAGCAGAACCTCGGTCCGGTTGCCGAATGCAAGCGCAAAGAACAATCCCGCAATTAGAGGCCGGCGATCATAAACCGTGAAGTAGATCGCTCCGAGTTCCCCGAGCATCGCGAAACCGAGCGCTAGCTGCCATGCACCGGCCATCGTCAGGTTCGTCCACATCCACGTCCCAAACAGAATGCCGACAGCCATGACGATCAAACGCATGCGGTCGATTTCATAATGCCGCCCGATCAAAAGTAGAAACAAGCAGGTCACGCCCACCGTCAACGCCGCGATGAACGCCGCCGGCATTTCGCTAATGAGCCCAGCGACCTGGAGCAAAGCAAACGGCATCATCGTCACGACACTGCCTAGCGGAAACACCGAGTAATAAAAACCCTCGAACGGCACGAATTCGTTAAGATGGGGCGGCTGTTTTTCGGTGATCGCGATACTGCCGCGGAGGATATTCGCCGCGACGCGAAACGTGTAGTCGTAGTAGGTCTGCGGTTTCGGATTTGAAAAGTAGTAGACTGCGGCCGTCACACACGCGGCCGCGGCGTAGATCAGGCGCGACTTTCTCGTGACTGACGAGTGCTCATGCTTTTCTTGTCTCTCATGCATCGAATACACTGACTCAGTTTTCATCCAAAAAGCCGCTGAAGCTGGGGCGACTTAGATTACAAAACGACGCTGGCCGCGAGCTTACTAAAATCGGCCAAACCAGCCGGGGTTTGTCAGAAATCTATTTCAATGGAATTATAATATCGCCTGTCTCACCTCTAGCCTATGGAAAAACTTAGGGAAAGGTTTAAGTGGCTGGACGGACAGACCGTCCTCACTGTCCTCACCATTAAGGCCCTCGTCCTGATGTTCGCGGCCCAGGCGTTTCAGATCATTCAGGAGAAGTCGATCTATCAGGACAATTCTTTTCTCGGGATCTGGGAACGATGGGACGCGACACATTATCTCAAGATCGCCGAGACAGGGTATACCGCAATTGGCGACGACCGATTTCTCATAGTCTTCTTCCCTCTCTATCCGTTCCTGGTGAGTTGCGCTGCGGTCATCACGGGAGATTATCTCCTCGCGGGTTTTCTTGTAACCGCAATCGCGTCGATTGCCGTCGGCCTGGTTCTGCGAGAACTTGTAAAGCTCGATCATCCAGAGAGGGTTGCACGGCTAGCAGTGCTGTTCCTGTTCATTTTCCCGACGAGTTACTTTCTTCACATTCCCTACACGGAAAGTCTGTTTCTGGCCCTTGTCATCGGGTGTTTTCTCGCGGCGAGAAAGCGTCTTTGGTTTACTGCGGCGATAGTCGGAGCGCTTGCCTGCATGACCCGAGTAAACGGACTGATCCTCCTGCCGGCGCTTGTTTTCGAGGTGTGGGACGAATACCGCGAAACTCGAAAATTCAATCGGACATGGCTCTTTCTAGCGATGGTACCTGCCGGCTTCGGCTTCTATCTCGTACTGAATTACATGGTAACTGGGAGTCCGACAACGTTCCTGGTCTATCAACAAGAACATTGGCACAGATATTTCCGAGTGCCGTGGGAAGGAATTTACGAAACGTACAAAACCATCTCGAACCCCAAAATTCTAGACGCGCAGATTCGAGGCGTTCAGGAAATGCTCTTCGTGGTTATCGGATTTACTGCGACGATAGTCGGCTGGTCCTGGTTGCGAAATTCTTACCGGGTTTGGATGCTCGCCAACTGGCTAATGTTCGTCAGCACGTCATTCGTACTGAGCGTTCCGCGCTACACGCTGACGCTGTTCCCGCTGTTTATCTTGATGGCTTTGGCGGCGAAGCGAAGTTGGTCTCTTCAGGTGTTGTTTATCTGCTGGTCGATCCTGTTTCTTGGGCTGTTCAGTATCCTATACGTAAAGGGATTCTGGGCTTTCTGATCGGGCTCATCTCGGGCCGTGCTCTGAAATGGCGAATTCTAAACTCCGTATATCTTAAGTTTAAATTCGTCATTCGCCGTGTAAAGCTCGGCACGTTTCCCAGCCACACGTTCGGATTGCTTGAGGATCATCGGCACACCTCCGCGGGGCACGCTGGTTCCGTATTCGCGCCGGCTAAAGATCGACGCGATCTGCGGGTTAAGCCGTTGCGTGATCCCGTAACGGATCGCCCGCGACGCCGGCGGAACAAAACCTTGTGTGCGGCGCGCATTGATTATCTCGATGAAGTTGTCGTAGATCGTGATTCGCGTCGGGATATCACGAAGCGCGAAGTCGCGATGGATCAGCGCATTGGCAACTGCCTCGCGCATGGCATACATGTGATAGGTCGAACGAGCTGCGACCGGCGATCCGACAAGATGCAGAGGCTTCTTCGGCTTGTCCTTTGTAAGATCACAGTAGCGTTCGATGAAGCCGATGATCTGCTCATTCTGCGTGTGCAGATTTCCCTTGATCTCGAGCCTTTCGACAAGCTGCGCGTTGCCATTCTCACCGGAGAATCGCGAGACCGTCACAACCGACCGGGGAAACAGTTCGGGAACGCGCGCGTCCTTGCCGAACAACATCAGAGCCGCAACCGTCGGAAAGAATTCGTCCGCGCCGCCAACGGCGAGGATGAGATCTTTTTTCAGAAAGTCTGCGGTCTGGTAGAGATTAATCGTCGGGCTTACCTCTTCAAACGCTCCTGCGAATGTCCAAAGCAATCCGTCGTCGAAATCCGAAGGCTCGGCGGTAAACAATGGAATGTTCTCGTATCCGAGCGGACGGATCTCGTCGAGCCACATCGAAAGCTGCTCACGCGAGACCTCCCGTTTCTCCGCACCGAATCGCATGTAGAATCGTCCTTCGCGTGTCCGGTAAGGTTTCCGTCGAGGCTGCACGTCGAGCGCGACGACGCGTTTGCCGCTGTCGAACGCGATCGTATCAATGAGCGGAATGATCGGCGGCACTATCTCTTCGCGGCAGATCCGCGCGAGCTCTTCCTGCACCCACTCCGGGTTTGCAACGCCCTCGATCCGAAGCTGATCGTTAACGCCGAAGATGATCGTCCCGCCGTTCGTATTTGCGAGTGCCACTATTCCCTGCGTGATCTTTTCGGAGTTAGAAAGTCGAACCTTTAACTCGAGGTACGTATCTTCGCCACCGCGAATCAACCGAATAAGTTCTGTACGGGTGGTCAATTGCGCCGGCTGGTTGAGAATGTATTCCTGATGGGAACGGTCCGCCTGAGTTTCGAATCGCTGGCTGTGTCGGAACTTTCTTCTTGGCATCGCTTGAGGCGTGAGATTTTATGTCAAGACGGGTCGCACCAGATGCCCGCCCGAATGTTTTCTAAAATAGGAAAACACTACTGGATTCGATCAATGATCTGGCTCTATTGAAACATCGAAAGCGCAAAATGTAAACGATGATTCGCCCGGCATCGTTTCATTACAAAATTAATAATTAATGAATTACAGAATTACATGGAGGAGTATTCTCAGTCCCGTCGCCTCGATAGCAAACCCCAAGATCTTTTGTGAAGTAATTTCGTAATTGAGTAATTATTAATTTCGTAATGAACTTTCGGCGGGTTGTTAGAAGTCCGAAACAAATTTATTATTGACTCGCTTGGACACTGAATCAATCACAGCCTATATCGGCGTCGGCTCAAACCTCGGAGACCGTGCGGGGAACCTTCTCCTTGCGATCCGTGGGTTGATGGAGGCGAGCTTCATGGTGACGAAGCTTTCCGGCATCTACGAGACGGAGCCGGTTGAGATCGAGAGCGAAACGAATTTTCTCAATATGGTCGCCGAGCTGAAGTGCGAGAGCATTACACCCTCGCAGATGATGGCTCGCATGCTGAGGATCGAATATCTGCTCGGACGCAAGGATAAGTCCCTAAAGAAGCCGCGCACGATCGATCTTGACTTGCTGTTCTACAACCACGAACAGACTGAATCCGAATTTCTCACGCTTCCCCACCCGCGTTTGCACCTGAGAAACTTTGTTCTCGTCCCAATGTGTGAGATCGCTCCGACGTTCGTGCACCCCATTCTCCAGAAAGATATAAAGACACTGTTGTCCGAATCATCTGACACTTCGGGGGTTACGCGTTGGAATCCGCACTCTGAGAACGGAGCCGGTGGAAATCACAACCACTTCTAGACTTGAATTCTGCAAAGGTCTATCCTATTCACGATTTATGGCCTATCTAAAACCAGATAAACCCGAGAAGGTTTACGTTCCGGCGCTGCGAGCGGCGAAAGAAAAGGGCGAAAAACTCGTTTGCCTGACGGCGTACGATTACCCGACGGCACGGATCGTCGATGAAGCCGGCGTCGATATCATCCTCGTTGGCGACAGCATGGGTAATGTCATTCACGGATACGGAAATACGATCCCGGTAACGCTGGATGAGATCTGCTCGGCGACAAAGGCGGTAAAGCGAGGCTCGACCCGCTCCCTGATCGTCGCGGACATGCCGTACGGAAGTTTTCATACGGGTGACAACGATGCGGTTCGGAACGCACTTCGTCTAATGAAGGACGGCGGTGCAGAAGCCGTCAAGCTCGAAGGCGGGCGGAACCGTGTCGATCTGGTCAAGCGTCTGGTTGACGAGGAGATCCCCGTGATGGCGCATGTCGGTCTAACTCCGCAATCAGTTCATAAGATGGGCGGCTACCGCGTGCAAGCAAAGACTGCGGACGCGGCAAAGATCCTGATCGAAGATGCTCACATGCTCGAAGAGGCAGGAGCATTTTCTATCGTTCTCGAGCTTGTTCCCCGCGAGGTCGCAGAGGTAGCTACGAACGAACTTAACATTTCGACTGTCGGTATCGGTGCCGGAAGCTCGTGCGATATCCAGGTGCTCGTCCTTCACGATCTGATCGGATTTACATTCGGACGTCAGCCGCGATTCGTCCGACAATACGCAAACGTCAGCCAAGTGATCACCGATGCGATAACGAACTGGATGGATGACGTAAAATCCGGAAACTATCCTAACGAAGAAGAATCGTACGGTCTGCCGAAAGGCGTAAAACTCAACGAAACAAAGTCAGCCAAGTCGTCCCGCTGATCCTATGGAGATCATCAATCGCAGGCAACGCATGGCTTCGATCTCACGCAAGCTTCGGCGTGAGAACAAAACTGTTTCGTTCGTCCCCACGATGGGCGCCTTGCACGAGGGTCATCTCGCTCTCGTCAAGGAGGCCCGGGCGGCTTCAGACGTCGTCATCGTTTCCATCTTTGTAAATCCCGAACAGTTCAACGACAAGGGCGATCTCGACCGCTATCCTCGGGATCTGACGGGCGACGCGGCGCTGCTGGCCGAGTACGAAGTCGATTATATTTTTGCACCCGAGGAATCCGAGATATATCCCGAAGGCTTCTCGACATACGTTTATGTCGAAGGCGTGTCGGAAGGTTTGGAAGGTGCTTCGCGTCCCGGACACTTCCGCGGCGTCGCGACGATCGTGACGATACTCTTTAATGCGGTTCGACCCGATCTTGCATTCTTTGGCCAGAAGGACGCCCAGCAGGTCGCCGTGATCAGGCGGATGACCACTGACCTTGGTTTCGAGACGGAGATCGTCGTCGTGCCTACCGTTCGCGAAGAGTCGGGTCTGGCTCTATCTTCACGAAACCGGATCTTATCGACTGAAGAACGCGAGAAAGCCGCAGTCATATTCGCGGCGTTGCGCGAGGCGAAGATCGCTTTTAAGAAAGGCGAACGAAATGCCGCAAAGCTGATCGAAATCGTGCAGGAGCGGATCGGCAACGAGCCAATGGCGGCGATCGATTACGTTTCGGTCGTCGATCCGCGAACGCTCGAACCCGTTGAAAAGGTTAGTGAAACCGAGACTTTGATCGCGGCGGCTGTGCGATTTGGCAATGTACGTTTGATCGACAACATCGTTCTAAACCGGGGGCAGTAGTTGGCATCAAAGGTGCATCTAATCTCCCGTAACGCGGCTATCCGTGTTTCAAATAATATGAGATCGATAAAGAATTTCATCGCAGTTTTTAGTCTTATTTTTGTTGCCGTTGCAGGCGTCTCGGCGCAGGCCTCGCTTCCCGCTCTAAACGGTGGGCAGGTCGATGTGCAGGCACAGCGCGGCAAGGTGGTCATCCTTGCTTTAGGCGCGAGTTGGCTCCCGCTATCGAACAAGCAAGCTGAGTACACAAATGTTCTCGCAAAGCGCTACACGGGCAAGGATGTTGTCGTCTATTTTGTTGCGACGGACTCGACAAACCCGAAGTCGAAAAACTATGCGACGAATCCTGATATCGAAAAGTTTGTCGCCGGGAGCAAACTGTCGGTTCCCGTGCTTCGGGACGCAGACGGCGCGGTGACACTTAAGAAGTTCAACGTCGATCAGCTTCCGTCGTTTATTATTTTGGACAAGCAGGGGAATGTCTCGGGCTCCGCGTTCGGCGGTATAGATCCGAAATTCGATATTACGATCCCTATCTCAAAAGCAGTTGATAAACTTTTGTAAAGTGACAAGTGATTTCTGATGAGAAAGGGCCGGTCGTTGACCGGCCCTTTGCCTTTTGATTGAAACTCAAGAATCTGGAAACTGGCTACTGATGACTGGCTACTGGCTACTGGCTACTGACTACTGGAAACTGGATTCAAAACAAGTCCAGTTGCCAGATAGTCACCGACTTACCAGCATTCCATACACTAAATTGATCGGGAGCCCGACAACATTCCAATAGTCACCTTCGATCCCTTCGATGAACAATGCGGCCTGGGCCTGAACGGCGTACGCACCGGCTTTGTCGAGTGGGTCGCCCACATGTGCGAGGAAATGAATTTCGGCTTCTGTCATCTCAGCGAACTTTACGCGTGTTCGCTGTAATCCGACGTCCGTATGTCCATTTTTGATGACAGCAATTCCGGTCAGCACCTCATGCCAGTTTCCGGAAAGCAGCTCCAACATTCTGCGGGCGTCGGCGAGATCGACCGGCTTACCGATGATCTGTTCATTGACCACGACCGTCGTGTCCGCTGCGAGCACGATCTCATCCGGGTGCGAACCGGCCACCGCTTCGGCTTTTTCCTTCGCCAAGCGCTGAACATATACTTCGGCGCTTTCGCCGTCGCGTTCGCTTTCGTCGATGTTCGGGACGTCCTTTGTAAACTCCCAGCCGACCGAGGTCATTATCTCCGACCGACGCGGGCTGCCCGACGCTAACACCAATTTTGGTAGCTTGATCATGGAAAAGTGTGATTTAGCAAATACTCGTTTTCTCGTTTAAGATAATAGCGATGCTCGACATTTTTCGCACATTGCCCGGTATTTTGGATGACATCGAGGGTGCGGAATTGGTCCGGGATGCGGTCGTCTTTGCCGCCTGGCGGCGAATCGCCGGCGAAGCACTTGCGGAACATGCCGTTCCTCTCAGGTTTGCTAAAGGACGATTATATATCGCGGTATCGAACCTAATGTGGCAGCGTCAGTTGAAAGATCTTTGCAGTCAGATGGTTTTTAAGCTGAATGCTGCTCTCGGCACGCCTACAGTTACGTTCATCGAATTGCAGATCGACGACCGGGCGGTGCAGTCGCAGCGATCAAAGAATCGGTCCTCCAGCGATGCGGAATTACGCCGCCAGGCTGAAGACGAAATTACACCCGAGCTTGCCGACGCCGCAGAAGGCATTCAGGATGACGAACTGCGTCGCCAATTTCTGCTCGCCGCCGGGAATTGTTTGGTGAGGAAGAAAAAAGCCACGCAAAGTACCACCCCGTCAGCCGAAGCGGCTGCCACCCCTCCTTCGTAAAGAGGGGAGTCAAGACTATGGACGTTAGAAAAATTGCAACGCTGGCGCATCTTGAAATAAGCGACGAGGAAGTTGCTCTATACACTCCGCAGATGGCGGAGATCGTAAAGTACGTCGAGCAGCTGAACGAGCTCGATATTGAAGACATAGAGCCGATGCTCGGAGGTCTCACGGAAGAGGGCAAAGCGACGATAACGACTCGTGAGGATCTAGTTCGTGAATCGCTCGGTCAAAAAGCGGCGCTCGATCAGGCTCCTTCGGCGGTCGCCGGACATTTTCAGGTGCCAAAAGTTTTATGATGTCAGCGGTCGGTAGTCAGTGGTCGGTGGTCAGCGTGGGTGGACGAGTGTCCTGCCTACTGCTTTCTGCCTTCTGCTTACTGGGATGCAGTGTTCCTAATCTCGAGCCGGCGGACTGCACACAAGCGCGGGATGTCGTCCGTGAATTTTATTCGTTCCATTTTGGAAACGAGACGACTTTTTCGGCGGAGAATTTGGAAAAGCGAAAGCAGTTCCTCACTCCCGATTTTTACCAACGCTTGAAGAACTCCGAGCAGCGGCTCGATCCATTCACATTGACGAACGACCCGCCAAAGGCCTTCCGGGTCGGCGAGTGTCAAATGGCAGAGTCGGGAGTGAGATTCAACGTGTTGTTATTTTGGAAAACGGACACGCGGACTGAACAGCGTCCGGTTACTATCGGGGCCGAAAATATCGACAACAAGTGGCGGATCGCAAGGGTAGATAATGATCGATAACATCAAGAAGGTTCTAGACAGTGCAGAACGGCTTAATCCGGAGCTCAACTCATTCCTCTCGATCGAGCGCGAACATGCAGAGGCTCGCGTCGCGCAGATCGCCGATGACGCCCGTTTGGCGGGGCTTGCGATCGCTGTAAAAGACAACATCTGCACGAAAGGTTTGCAGACGACTTGCGGTTCGCGGATCCTGCACAACTATCGCGCGCAGTACGATGCAACGGCGATCAAGCGGTTGAACGACGCCGGTGCGATCGTTGTCGGCAAGACCAACATGGACGAATTCGCGATGGGTTCGTCGAACGAAACCTCGGCGTTCGGTGCCGTGAAAAATCCATGGGATACGTCGCGGGTGCCGGGCGGAAGCTCAGGCGGATCCGCAGCCGCAGTCGCATCCGGCGTTGTGCGTGCGGCTCTCGGTTCTGAGACCGGCGGCTCAGTTCGTCAACCCGCATCGCTTTGCGGCATCGTCGGCTTCAAGCCGACGTACGGCCGCATCTCGCGCTACGGCCTCGTCGCGTTTGCATCGTCGCTCGACAACATTGGAGTATTCGGTCAAAAGGTGAAGGATGTCGCGGACGTACTGGGTGTGATCGCCGGTCGGGATGAAATGGATTCGACATCCGCCGATGTCCCCGTGCCGGATTATTCGGCGACGCTCGAGGACGACATCAACGGAAAAACTATCGGCGTTCCGCGTGCACTTTTCGGAGAAGGCCTGGATGATGAGGTACGTAATTCGGTCGAAAACTCGATCGAGAATTTTAGATCGCTGGGTGCGAAGATCGTCGACGTCGAGATTCCGTACGCGAAATATGGGATCGCCGTCTACTACATCATCGCGACCGCCGAAGCTTCGTCGAACCTCGCGCGTTATGACGGTGTTCGGTACGGATTCCGAGCCGAGGAAGCCACGACGCTCCGCGAAATGTATTTCAAGACGCGCGAAATAGGTTTTGGAGCCGAGGTAAAGCGACGGATCATGCTCGGCACATATGTGCTGTCGAGCGGATACTACGACGCATATTATTCAAAAGCTCAAAGAGTACGGGCCTTGGTCAAACGTGACTACCAGAAAGCCTTCGCAGCGTGCGACGCTATCCTGACCCCCACGTCCCCGTCAGTTGCGTTCAAGATCGGCGAGAAGTCGGACGATCCATTGGCAATGTACCTGAATGATGTTTACACCGTTTCCGCGAATCTCGCCGGGACGCCTTCTCTCAGTATTCCATGCGGACTCTCGAGCGAGGGACTGCCGATAGGGACTCAGCTGATCGGAAATTTCTGGTCGGAAGGGCAGCTCTTGAATCTCGCCGCGAGATACGAAAGCGAATTTCCGCTAAATGCAAAGCCCGCCATATTCGCCACGTGATTCTTAGTGCACCTGGTAATTCGGTGTTTCGATCTCCGGATTTACGATCACAAAGTCTCCGCCGGCGAGCAGACTCTGCCAACGGTTCGGCTCGGATAGCAAAGTCTCGACGTCAGCCTTCGGGATCCCGCGAGAAAACAGAAACCCTTGGCCGTAATGGCAAGAAAGGATCTGGAGCTGATGATATTGATGGATACTCTCGATCCCTTCGGCTACTACTTCCAAATTCAGCGAATCGGCAAGAGCGAGGACGGCTCGAACGATCTCGCCATTCTGCCTGCCATCCTCCATCGAGCGTATGAAAACGCGGTCGATCTTCAACGTGTCGATCGGAAACTGCTGTAGATACCCAAGGCTGGAGTAGCCGGTACCGAAGTCATCGATACTCAACTGAACCCCGAGGTCCTTTATCTGACGAAGCATCGCAACGGCATTTTCACCGTTCTCCATGATCGCCGTCTCAGTTATTTCCAACTTTAGACATCGTGGTTGGATTCCCGTTTTCTGAAGCACGTCTTTGATCTGATCGACGAGCGCCGGGTTTGCAAAGTGAACACCCGAGATGTTGACGCTGACAAAGCGCGGAGCTGATTCTTTGAATCGTTTTTGCCACTCGACAGTCTGCGAACATGCGGTCTCGAGGATCGACAATGTCATCGGAACGATCAGTCCGGTCGACTCACTGATGGGGATGAATCGGTCGGGAGGTATTTGACCCAACTTCGGGTGGTTCCAACGAACGAGAGCTTCGAAACCCGCAAGCTGCAGATTCTGGAGATTAACTATCGGCTGATAGTGGATTTCGAACTCGCCGTGTTCGACCGCATGTCGCAAGTCAGTCTCCAACTCCAGCAGGGATACTGCACGCGTATGCATCTTCTCGTCGAACACAACGAAATTTTTTCCGTTGTCCTTCGCGTGGTACATCGCTATGTCGGCGTCGCGCAAAATTTCTTCCGGCTCGTCGTAGTTAAGGTTGCCGAACGCGATCCCGATACTCACACTGGTAAACACTTGTTTGGCGTCGAGAATAAACGGTTGAGCGATAGTGTGCGCGACGGACTCGGCAAACTCTGTTGCACCGCGTTCATCCGCATCATCGATCAGTATGATCGCGAATTCGTCGCCGCTGAATCTTCCGACCAGGCTGCTCTTTCTTTGCAGCTTACTCAGCCTGCCGGCAACCTGCTTTACCAGTTGATCTCCCACTGAATGTCCGAGGCTGTCGTTGATCTTTCTGAAGCCATTCAGATCCAGAAACAAAACAGCATACGAGACCAAAGGCTGCGTTAACTTTTGATCGATCAGCTTCCGGATGGTATCGATGAAATAGTTACGGTTTGGCAGCCCGGTCAGCGCGTCGTGATAAGCGGCATGGCGAAGGCGAGCATGGCTTTGCTTGAGGTCAAAGCTGCTTTTTTCAAGCTCCAGGACATAATGCTTTAGTTCCCGGACATGTCGCTCCGCTTGTTCGGCTCGCTCGCGCTCGGATTGCTCGGCTTCGGCGGCGGTGCTTTTGATGTCGTTGATGTACCGGCGATAGGTTACGTAGACCGTCCCAAAAAATACGCAAACGGCAGCGAAGAGAAAAATATTAATGTCTTGTATCGCCTTTGTCGTAAAGCCCGCAAGGACAGCACTGCTGAGATACATCACCAGCGCATTGAAGCAGTATTCCGTCCAGACGCTCATTATCGATTTGTCGGTCTTTGCAGCGAAGAAAATCGAGACCAGCGCGGAATTGAAAAAGAACAGCGCAAAGCCCATGACGGCGAGAAGCATTATGAACCGTGTGACGTCTTTGCTTTCGCTCACCTGCGGCGCCGCGCCAAAGATCGCCCACACGATCATCGTGGTGATAAACAGGGCTACGACCGCGATCAGGATATTCACGAGGATCGTTTTGTATCGGATCGTCCCGCCCTGGCGACGATAGCTGACGGATGTGAATGCCGTTTCGAGGAACGAGAGGATGATCGCAGTCTCGCCACCATACCAGAGAAACGACAAGATGATCGCGGCGTCTGATGTAGTGACGTGGATCTTTGTCCGCGGCAGCTGGATCCTGAGGAACGAACTAAAGAAAACCGTTATGATCGTCAGACCGCCCAATCGCCAATCTATCCTCTCTTGAGGGAAGCTATAGACAGCCCACCCGAGCGCACCCACCGCGACCGGTAACAAGAGCGCAATATAGATATTCTCGAGGGATTTCTTGGACAGCATGCGGGATTTCGAACGCCGAAGGAAGTAAAGGTTTGGGGGGGGCTAAGAAAGGCGTAATTTTCGCCCTCATTAATATATCGCGAACCGGGGCAGTTTTTCCAGAAAATAATGAGGCCGAGAAAAAACCGATAGGCGGTGGGGTACCTATCGGTATTACGTACAAAATTAGCTCGCTAAGTATCGGTCAACGCATCTTCGCGGTCAGATCGCCTCTCGCAAGCACTCGGTTCGTCAATGAGTTCGTGGTATCGCTGATAAGCAGCCCATCGCTGATCAACAGACCGTCGCTGATGAGCAGGCCGTCGGCGATCGCCGAGTTATCGGCCATCGTGAAATTATCCGATATCAACAGGCCCGATGACCCTATCGGATCACCCCACGTCATCGTCTGATAGCCGCTAGGAGCCGTATTGCCATTTAGGATCGTTCCGTCGCTGATCAGCAGGCCATCGCTGATCAGAAGCCCGTCGCTGATCAGTAAACCATTCGGCACGATTGTTCCAGCCTGAGTAATGATCAGTGAATCAGGAAAGAATTGACCGTTGTCGTAAATTTTTTGATACTTCGTGATCAAAGCCGTCCCCGTGACGGCGCTGTAGCTCGGTAAGATACCCCCGGCCCACTGAAACTTGGTTCCGCCGACCGTCGATGAATGTGCGGGCAAAGTGGATGTCGTCAATAGTGGCTCACCCTGCGGCGTCGGACTTGGAAGATTCCTCCGGATCAGAAACGCAAGTCGGGCGGCTCCTTCGATATTCAACTGTCCCGCTCCCTGTTCCAACCTGTTGAATCCCGAAAGCGGCTGAGCGGTGTACTGAAGGACCATCTTAACCATGTTCGGCGTCAGTTTCGGATTTGCCTGCAGCAAAAGCGCGACGGTGCCACTGACGATCGGAGTCGCCATCGAGGTGCCGCTCATATACATCATCTTCCGTGTTGCATCGGCGTTGCTGCTGACTTCCAGATCTTCATTCTGCTCGACGATCTCATTCCCTGTCGCCTCGGCTCCGATGATCCAGTTTCCGGGAGCTACCAGGTCAGGCTTGATCAGATGATCGAAGTGTTTTACTCCCGCCGCATCCGTCCAATACGAACGAGTCGGGCCGCGAGAGCTAAACGTCGTGACGCCATCATCAGTCCTTGCGTCCGTGCCGAATGTGTTCGAGGCTCCGACCGTAATGACGGTGGGATCGTTGCCCGGCGAATGGATCGCACCGTACAACTTTTGACCCGAGGCCGTTCTTCCGTTGTTGCCGGCGGCGGCGACGACGACGATCCCGACTGCAGTCAATTGTCTTACAGCACGGCAAAGCGGATCGTTCCGCCATGTCTCGATCGCCGGAGCACCGAGGCTGAGATTCACGACACGAATATTATTCGTCGCACGATTCGCCAGTATCCAGTTCAATGCCGTGATAAGCCTCGCTGAACTACCCACGCCGTTGTCTTCAAGAACTCGAACATTTATGATCTTCGCTCCCGATGCGATGCCTTCGTACGGGCTCATGTAACTGCCGTCGCTTAGATTCAGATTCGCACCGACACTGCCGGCTGCGAGCGAGGCGACATGAGTTCCGTGGCCGAACTCGTCGACGTCGATCTGGCTGTCGGATGTAAAATTAGCTCTCTGGACAACTCTTCTCGCCCCAGACGAACTTACGAACGATCGATGATTCTCTCTGATACTCGAATCGACGATCGCAATACCGATGCCGGCTCCGTCCAGTTCACTGCTCGTGTTCAAGACACCGGTCCCGAGAAGACTGACATTGAGACCCTGACTGATCGTCCTTGCGATCGAAGCACCGGTCGTCTTTTCGATATGTCCCAGGGTTTTGAGTTCGCGGTCAAGCGACAAGTGCTTCACACCACGTGTCGACGCAATTTCTTCAGCGACGCGAACCGGCAGTTCTAAGACAAGCATGTCGAGCCCTTCGGCCCTGCTTTCGATCTGAATGCTGTTGCTGGCAAGAACGCGGCGAAGCTCCGGGTTGCTGATGTCATCGGATTGCAGAATGACCCTCACCTTTTCGTTCGGGTCACCGCTTGCTACAAGAGCGCGAAGATCCGGGGCAAGCTTGTCGCCAACGAACGGATCCTCGTCTTCGACATCGATCCGTGAAAAACGATTCTTCAGTCTAATGTCCGAAGCGATCTGGTCGGTAAAGTATTCGACATTCGTTCCGGCCAAAACCTGAATACGGCCGGCAACGATCGCATCATAGAATTTCACTGCGATCCTTGCGCCGAGTAGCGGCCTGTCCTTCGAAAAGATCGAGACATCCTCTAGATAGAGAACATCTTTTCCTTTCGAGCTTTCCGCCTGCGACACGATCGCATCGACCGCATTATTGACTGCGGTTTCGCTCTTCGCATCGGAGAAGAGAGCGGTCCAGTCGATTGCGAGCACGCGTCGACCGGATGATGATGCACTGAGCTTCGACGCTGCCGCCGCGATGATCAGTTCTCGATCGTTTCCTGTATGGTCGATGAGGATCGGGCTTTTCTTCGCATCCTTCGCGAGAACCGCCGCGATCTTTTTAGTTTCCGTCGAGAACAGACCGTCAGCCTCGGTCGAGTCTGATGTCGCCATATCGCGAAGGTATGCGGCAGCGTGGTTCGTATTGGTCTCCGACGCAGCAACCGCGTGACGCACTTGCGCCAGCGGAACGATCGGCATCGAAAAAAGGACGATGCTGTAAACGAGCGTGACAAGCAGTAGTTTTCTCATAACAGTCGCAATCTCTATTTGGGCTGACCCTGAGTGAGAGTTAGGTGGAAGCTCGCGGCCCTTTTAGCAATGTACGTGCCGTTTTTAAATGAACGGCTCGGACTCAGCAAATATTAGGTTAGTGTCGAGCCGAGATTGACCAAGCGGCTGTCAGGAAGGATCGTCGACCGGTCACGATGACCGAGCAATATTTCAAAATGGTCGAAGATGATTCGCACCGGGCTTAAAAAAGGCGGGCGTTCCTAAATGAACGCCCGCCGCGGTTTTCTGTCTAATCACGAAATTAATAACTACCTAATTACACAATTAAAGTTCTAATTATTTCGTGATCCCAACCTGACCCAACGCGTACGCATAGTCGAACGCGATCTCTTTGAGCCGATCGTACCGTCCCGACGACCCGCCGTGCCCGGCCCCCATGTTGGTCTTCAACAGGATGATATTGTCGTCGGTCTTCAGCTCGCGGATCTTGGCAGTAAGCTTCGCCCCTTCCCAATACGGCACCTGGCTGTCATTGAGTGAGATCTCGATGAGCATATTCGGATAAGGCTGCACCTTCACGTTGTCATACGGCGAGTATTGCACCATGTAATCCCACGCCACCTTCTCGTTCGGGTTCCCCCACTCGATCCACTCGTCAGTCGTTAGGGGCAAGGTCTCGTCAAGCATCGTGTTCATGACATCGACGAAAGGGACCTGCGCGATCACGGCGTGAAACGTCTCCGGAGACATGTTGCTCACCGCACCCATTAGCAATCCGCCGGCCGAGCCGCCCTGAATAACCAATCGATCGCTTGCCGTATACTTGTTCGCGACCAGCCATTTCGCCGAGTCGATGAAGTCGTAGAAAGTGTTCAGCTTTTTGAACATGCGTCCTTCCATTCGCCACTTCTCACCGAGCTCGCCGCCGCCGCGGATATGGGCGATCGCATAGATCATCCCCCGATCGACGAGGCTCAGCCGGGCGGTCGAAAAGCTGGGCGTCATCGACGCGCCGTACGATCCGTACGCGTAAAGCAGCATCGGCGACTTTCCATCAAGCTTGGTTCCCTTCTTCATCATGATCGAGATCGGAACCTTCACACCGTCGCGTGCTGTTGCCCACACTCGCGTCGTTTCATACTGGGTCTTGTCGTAGCCGCTCGGAATCTCCTGCTGCTTGATCAGCTCGCTCTTTCGCGTTTTGAAGTCGAACTCGTAGGTCGAATTAGGCGTGATCATCGACGCATAGTTATACCGGATGATCGGAGTGTCGTACTCCGGATTTGTAGAGAGGGCCATTGTGTAGACGCTCTCCGGAGTCTCGATGCGGCTCGAAGCCCGACGCGTCTTTCGGTCCATTATGCGAATGTACTCGAGCCCGTTTTCGAGCTCTGAAACGACAGCGTAGTCTTTGAAAAAATTGATGTCGTCGATCTTTATCGCGGGATTGTGCGGAATAAATTCGACCCAGTTCTTCTCGCCCGGATCGGCTGCCGGGGCCCGCATTACTCTGAAGTTCTCCGCATCCTTGTTCGTGACGATATAGAACTCGCCGTTATCGTAATCGGCCGAGTATTCATGGCCTGCGCGCCGGGGACTCATCAACTTAAACTCACCGAGCGGATCGTCGGACGGCAGGTATCGTGATTCGCGCATCGTCTTCGCAAACGACGACATGAACAACATTTTCTTATCGCGCGAACGTCCTATGCCGATCCCGAACAAAACGTCCTTCTCGTCGAAGATCAGCCTGTCAGGCTCGGTGGTGCCCACCGCGTGCCGATAAAGTCTATCGGAGCGTTTCGATACGGCATCTTCCTGCACGTAGAAAATATACTTTCCGTCGTTCGACCATTCCTGCGAAGTCACTCGCTCTATTTTTTCCGGAAGGACCTTTCCAGTTCGCAGATCTTTGATCTGCAAAGTGTATTGCCGGTAACCGGTCGAATCGGTTGAAAACGCCAGCAAATTTCCGTCGTCACTTGGTTCAAATGCGCCGATCGACAAAAACTTCAGCCCCTTCGCCATCTCGTTCTGATCGAGCAGCAGTTCCGGATTCGCTCCGTCCTTGGCCTTGCTTCTGAGATAGCTGGGATATTGTTTGCCTTCTTCGGTCTTGTTGAAATACCAGTAGTCGCCAAGCTTGTACGGAACACTCAGGTCGGTCTGTTTGATCCGGCCGAGCATCTCCTTGTAAAGGTTTTCGACAAACTCCTTGTGCCGTCCCATGTGAGATTCGGTGTACGCGTTCTCTTCTTCGAGATACTTGACGATCTCAGGCTTCTTCGGAGTTTCACGATCGCGAAGCCATGCGTAGTTGTCGGTGATGGTGTAGCCGTGGATCTTTATTACTTTCGGTTCTTTCTTTGCAACAGGTGGTTTCATCAATTCTTGTGCGGCGATGCCGAAGGTAGCTCCAGTCATCACACAAAGGCAAAGTAGTATTCTAATCACAAATGGCGCTCCTTATAAGACGGATATAGAAACTTTCCCCCGGGTTTTCCTTCTTTGCGAACTCTGCGAGCTTTGCGTGAAACAAATCTCTCACGCAAAGCTCGCAGAGTTCGCAAAGTAAGTCATTAAACGTGACAGTGATCAAGCGCAAATCCTAATTTCCAAAAAACTCAGACCCATTACGCAATTCACGGACAACTGGTTTCGATTCTCCAGGCTGACGAATTCCAGGTCAACACAAGAGCTAGCAATATTTTTTCTGGGGCGATTCGCTTTGTCGACGTAAACCGTCGTGCATTGTACTGCGACGCCCGCTTCTAAGAATCTCGCGTCAGAATAAAATCCGCGATCTGGTTTAAGATCTCTGACCGCCCACCGAGGGACGAGATCGCTTCCTTTGTCTCGCGATGGACCTGCTCCGCCAAAATCTGCGTCCGCTCTACCCCGCGGATCGAGGGATACGTCGCCTTGGCCGAAACGAGATCTTTGCCCGCGGTCTTTCCGAGTTCCTCAGTCGTCCTTGTCACATCGAGGATGTCGTCCTTCATCTGGAACAGCAGGCCGAGCTTTTCACCGAATGACGAAATGGCTCTGAAGTCCGCCTCGTTCGCCTCGCCGATGATAGCTCCGGCCTCCGCTGAGAATCGGATCAACGCCCCAGTCTTGTTCCGGTGAATATGTTCGATATCCTCGATCGAGCTTTCCTTTCCTTCTGCTTCGAGATCCAACTGCTGACCGACGACCATCTTCGCCGCGGCCTGAGCGAGCCTCGAGATCAATTCGATACGGACGTCCGGCGCAAGCCGTGTGTCTTCGCTGATCACTTGAAACGAAAGGGCCTGTAGAGCATCGCCGGCGAGAATGGCCGTCGCTTCTCCGAATTTCTTGTGACAGGTCTCGCGACCACGTCTGAGGTCGTCGTCATCCATCGACGGAAGATCGTCGTGAATTAGCGAGTAAGTATGAAGCATCTCGACCGCTGACGCGGTACGGACGAGTTTATCGTCCGGAGCACCCAGCACGCGGCCCACGGCAAAAATGAGGGCCGGCCGAAAGTGTTTGCCGCCTCCAAAGAGGCTCCACCGGATCGCGTCGCGCAAACTCTGCGGCTGGCTACCTTCGGACGGGATCAGCCAATCAAGTTCAGCGTCAACGAGTGTGGTTACTTCCGCGAAAAAATCATCGAGCTCGGGCATTTCCTGAAAGGATAAAGGATAAAGGATAAAGTCGGAAACGTGTGGCTCTTACTTTATCCTTCATCCTTTATCCTTTATCCTTCAAACCATATGCCCGTCACCCCGGACGATTTCCGTGCTGCACTTTCAAGATTTCCGAGCGGCATCACCGTCGTCACATCGCGAGCGATGACGGGCGATCTTCACGGAATAACCGTATCTGCGTTTTGCTCGGTGTCGCTAAACCCGCCGCTGATCCTTGTGTGCATCGAAAAGACAACCGGCAGCCACGTGGCGATATTAGACTCAGGTTATTTCGTCGTAAATATTTTGGCCGCGGGCCAGGATGATATCTCAGAGCGGTTCTCGCTTCCGGCATCTGACAAATTTGACGGCGTTGGGCAGCGACCGGGAATCGCCGGCATACCAGTATTGACCGATGCACTGGTCGCCCTCGAAACCCGCCTCGAGCGGGCGTTCGATGGCGGCGATCATACGATCTTCGTTGGGGAAGTGGAGAATGTCTCCATCAAAGATGGCGACCCGCTTGTTTATTTTCACGGCAACTATCGCGATCTGCTTGGCCCTTAAACACCATTGCAAGAGATATGAGTCCGACCCTGCACCTACTTTTTCTTTCGGTATTTGTCCTCAGCTTTACCTTGCTTGCAAACCAACTTGACGCCCAAACTCCTACTCCTCTTCGTTGGTTCAAAGGGAACACACATACACACACGTCGAAGAGCGATGGCGATTCTTCACCCGAAGAGGTTGCTCAGTGGTACAAGAATCATAAGTATGATTTCTTGATACTTACCGATCACGAATATATCAACACTGTGGACAAGCTGAATGAGAGGTTTGGCGATGGCGGAAAATTCCTCGTTGTCAGTGGACAGGAGGTCACGGACGGCTTCGACAAAAAACCGTACCACGTTAACGGCCTTGGACTCACTAAGCTGGTCATGCCACAGCACGGAACCGATATCGTTTCTACACTTCAAAACAACGTCGACGCGATCCGGAAATCCGGCGGCATCCCTCAGATCAATCATCCGAACTTCGGGTGGGCCTTGACCGCGGATGAGCTGCTGAAAGTTCGGGGCGCCTCACTTCTCGAGATCTACAGCGGCCATCCCCTCGTCAACGTCATGGGAGGAGGCGGCGTACCGAGTGTCGAAAATATGTGGGACACTCTCTTGACCGCGGGCCAGATCTACTGGGCAGTAGCAGTTGACGATTCTCATCATTTGAAACGGATGGGCGACGAGGCGGCGGCGACTCCGGGACATGGATGGGTCGTAGTTCGAGCGGCGGGCCTCACACCCGCAGCCGTACTTTCGGCATTGGAGAAAGGCGAATTTTATGCTTCGAGCGGTGTCGAACTCGAGGACTACCTCGTGAATTCCACCGGAATAACGATCACGATCAAAGAGAAAAAATGGAGTAAATACCGGACACAATTCATAGGTGCCGGCGGCCGAGTACTTTCCGAGTCGATCACGAACCCGGCAATCTATCGCTTTCGCCGGCGAGAAACTTACGTCCGCGCAAAAATATTCGAGTCGAACGGAAAACTTGCGTGGACGCAGCCGGCATACCCCAATCGAAAATGATCCTCTGCTTAGGGCTTTTCGTCCGCCAGGATCTGTTCGAGGTCCTTCTCCGTCAGTTGATACACCTCGCTGCAAAATCCGCATGACATGACGGCTCCCTTATCGTCCTTGAGCATCGATTCGACCTCTACGGGTCCAAGTGCTGCGATCAGAGATCGTGCTCGCTCGATCGAACAGTTGCACCTGAATGCGACGTCCGTTTCTTCAAGAATCTCAAAATCGATCTCGCCCAGAGCCAGCCGTGCGAGATCTTCCGGTGTTGCGTCGTCGTTGATAGCTGACGTCAGGTGAGGTGCATGAGCGATCGTGTCCTCGATCATTGTGATGAGGTGCTCGTTCGCCCCGGGCATCATCTGGACCAGCACGCCGCCGGCGGACCGCACAAACGGTTCGGAATTATTAAGCAGAACGCCGAGCATTACAGCGGATGGGATCTGCTCGGACTTGGCGAGGTAATATGCGAAGTCCTCGGCGATCTCACCTGATGCGATCGGGACAGACCCGATGTACGGATCGCGATGCAGGCCTATATCGAAACCTGATTCGCGCATGACGTAGAACGTTCCTTCGCCGACGATTCCCTTTACATCGAACTTTCCATCGGCACGAGGCGGTAGCTCGGCATCCGGATTTTTCACGTAGCCGCGGACGGTCCCGTCGCGGGTCGCTTCGGCGATGATTCCGCCGATCGGCCCTGTGCAGTCGATCTTGGTCGAAAGCCTGTCAAAGTCCTTAAGAGTGGCGGCCATTAACAACGTGCCTGTGAGAACACGGCCCAGAGCTGCCGACGCAGTCGGGGAGGTTTGATGGCGACGAATCGCCTCCGCAACGACTTCGGTCGTGATGGCGGAAAGAACGCGAATCGTTCCACCCGCGGCGGTACCATGAATTAGTTTGTCCATTGAAATTAGTTTCGAAAAGCTCGTACTGCAAAGTCAAATGGGGCAAAATCGGGATTCTTAAGTGGTTAACCTATATTGGGGCCAGTATTTACCCAGGCACAATATCCAGTATAAAATTTTTGTTGACAGCGGCCGCGTTTGCCATTTACTATTGCCTCACTTGTTGACCAGATCTCTCATCGTTCGAAGACCCTAAATCAATACAACCCGGACCGCCAACAGCTTCGAGATAAGTAGTCGAGATGTTAAAATAGCATTACGAAAAAATTAGTGTCGGATGACACAAGGAGAGGCGAATGAGCACAGTTTTCCAACCTTCACGAACCGGTGGATTTGTCGCAAAGGGTGATGGCAACGGTGCCGGAACTGCAGTTGGCCGTGAGATCACACCGCTCGGATTGAATGCCCAAAAGGTCATTGCGAAGCGCTACTCGCTAAAGGATGAGCACGGCGAAGCTCTCGAAACCTGGGCGGATATCGTGCGACGCGTTGTCGGTCATGTGTCACGCGCCGAAACCGATCCGAAGAAGCAGGCGGCATTCTACAACGACATGACTGCCGTCATGCTGGCCCGCGAATTCATCCCCAATACGCCGTGCCTCGTCAACGCCGGCAAACCCAAAGGACAACTAGCCGCGTGCTTCGTCCTGAATGTTCCAGACTCGATCGAAGGCATCATGGAGCACGCGCAGAATGTCGCGATCATTCACCAGACTGGTGGCGGAACGGGAATGTCTTACGAGTTCCTGCGCCCCGCAGGATCGATGGTCAACTCGACCCGCGGTGTCGCATCCGGTCCCGTCAGTTTCATGAACATCGTCAATCAAACGACCGAGGTCGTGAAGCAGGGCGGTGTCCGGCGTGGTGCGAACATGGGTATCCTCGCCGTAACGCACCCCGATATTCTCCGGTTCATACATGCGAAAAATGACCAGACGAGCCTGACGAACTTCAACATCTCAGTAACCGTTACCGACCTTTTCATGGATGCGGTCGATAGCGGCACCTGGTTTCAGACCGAGTTCAAAGACGAGCCGTGGATGCAGCCCATCTTCGACGCGGCAACCGGCTCGGACTATGTGGTCTACCGGCGCCCCGACGGATCGACCGCGACATTCGCCGACAAACTGGCTTTCGAAACCGCCGATCTTTCAGACTGCACCATCGAAGAGCCACCGATGGCCGGAATGGTTTACGCACCGGACATCTGGAATCGCATCATCGCGTCCGCACACAAGTACGCCGAGCCCGGGATCATTTTCATCGACGAGGTAAATCGACACAATCACATGATGTCGTCGATGGGGCCGATCTACGCGTGCAATCCGTGCGGCGAGCAGCAGCTTCACTTCAACAACTCGTGCAATCTCGGCTCGATCGATGTTGCAAAGTTTTACAAGCATGTCGGCGACGGCGACGATCCGGACACATGCATCGAGTGGGAGCGGCTGTCTGCCGTCACGCATGCGTGTACTCAGTTCCTCGATAATGTGATCGACGCCGGGCACTTCCCGCTTCCGGAGATCGACGACGTGGTGAAGCGAACGCGGCCGGTCGGGCTTGGGATCATGGGGTTTGCCGATCTCTGCCTGAAGCTTGGCATTACGTACGGTGAAGTCGAGTCGCTCGAGCTGATGGAACAGGTCATGGGATTTGTCCGACGCGAATCCTGGATCGCATCGATGCGATTAGGGGCCGAGAAAGGTGTGTTTCCGGAACTCGAGAAGAATCGTGATTCCTACGCTGCGTTTCTTTACGACGAGATCGGTATCTCGCGCGAAATCCCGCTGACGCCGCGAAACTATGAAGTGACAACGATCGCACCGACCGGCACGATATCGCTGGTCGCCGAAACGTCATCAGGTATCGAAC
>JANMUW010000477.1:0-5503 GCA_031392105.1 Acidobacteriota bacterium
TAGATCTCGCGCGCCACTTGCGCATAGCGAGGTTCGTCGGGCGCCCACCAATCGCGCGTCCAGATCGAAGCGAGCAGCGGCACGAAAAGCAGCAGCCACAGCAGGCGGTGCAGGCGTGACGGGGAATTCACAGGGCGGGCAAGATGCCATGACGACCGCCCCGTTTCAGCCGCGGGCGCGCAACTTCTTCCCCAGTCGCGGCGTGGCTCACTACCATGGTCGGCGTGAATCAACTGCTCGATCGCGGCGCGCGTGGAACCGCAGCTACCGGGATGTGCCTACTGAAGCTGACGCGCCGGTCATTCGCGCTGCTGGCGGCCGCGTGCATCGCGCTCCTGGCCTCATCGAGCGCGGGCGTGCAGTCGCCCGCGACGGGCGAGCCCATCCATCTCGTCACAGTCGCGATGTGAACGTAACGACAGAGCTTTTCCTTCTCGCGACGAACTACGAGCATTAACTTCGAGTGCGTCTTAAGAGAGCTGATGCCGTATACGACGTGCACGCCTTCATTCTCGAGCCGCCGCGCCCACTCGATATTCATCTCCTCGTCGAAACGCGCTTTAAGTTCGACAAGCGCCGTCACTTGCTTCCCATGCTGGCTCGCTCGGATCAGGGAATTGACGATGGGCGAATCCTTGCCAGTTCTGTACAAGCAGATCTTTATCGCCTGGACATGCTCGTCTTCAGCAGACTCGTCGACAAAATCCGTAAGAGCCGAATAGGCCATGTACGGGTGATGGAGCAGAATGTCGCGTTTTTTCAACACGTCAAAAACGTTCTTCTTCTCGCCGAGCGCGGCAGGGTGCACAAGCGATATGGGTTTCTCTTTCAAATCCGGTCGATCGAGGGCGTAGAGCTGCATCAGGTCGGGGATGTCGACAAAGCCTTCGATCCTATACACGTCCTTTTCATCGAGTCCGATCCCGCCGGCAAGAACCTTTAGCATTTTGTCGGGCATCTCAGCATCGACTTCAAGCCTTACGGGGAAACGAAATCGGCGCCGCTGCAACTCGCGTTCGAGCGTACGCATCAGGTCGCCCGCCTCATCTTCACGAAGCTCTATGTCGGCGTCACGAGTGACTCGAAACAGAAATCCATCGCTGGACTTCATGTTTGGAAATAGAGCTTTCGCGTTCGCGACGATCACTTCCTCGAGCAGCGTATATCGACCCTTCTTCTCTTCGATCGGAATAAGTCGAGGAACGGTAGGCGGCAGCTTAATTCGCGTGAAGCGTTTCTGCTTGAAGAGGTGCTTCAGATTTTCCTGCGTGAAGTTTCGGTTCGGCTCGATGAACAGGCCGATGTTCAGGCTCAGATTAGAAATGTACGGAAACGGATGAGACGAATCAACGGACTGAGGCGTGAGAATCGGAAAGAGATTATCGCGAAAATATTTGTCGAGCTTTTTCTTGTCCTTTGCGTCGAGCAATTTGTACGGCTCAATGGTAATTCCGGAATTCGCAAGCTCCGGCAAAACGGTCTCGCTTAGGTATCCGACCTGCTTCTTCAGGAGCGGCCTGAGGCGCTTGCCGATCTCTTTCAACTGCTCGGCGGCACTCAATCCATCAAGCGACCGCTTGGCGACATGCTCGTCGATCTGTTCCTTCAGACCCGACACCCGGATCATGAAAAACTCGTCGAGGTTCGTGGAGAAGATAGAAAGAAACTTCAGCCGTTCGAGCACCGGCAGGTTCTCATCCATCGCCTCGTCGAGAACGCGGCGATCGAATTCGAGCCAGCTTACTTCCCGATTAAAAAGAATCGAACCGTCGAAACTGTCATCTTGTGCGGCATCGTGGGAAGACTCTGATTGTTTTAGAGATTTGTTCTCGCTGTGACTCATAACAGGTGAGGGAAGATTATAGACGAACCTGACAGACGAAGTATCGTTAAATGAATGTTACGGGAATGTTGCCGGAAGGAGCAAGTTTTTGCGGCTAAGGAAGGATCGTGACCTTTGTTCCGACCGGAATGACGCGGAATATCTCTTCGATCTCTTCATTTTTGAGAGCGACGCATCCCCATGTCCAATCCCGTTCGATTCCGCCGCCATGAATGTAGACCTCGCCACCTAAGGCTGTCTTCTGTGGTGGCATTTTCTTATCGTCGATCGCGGACACGATCTCGTCCCGCTCTTTTTTCGAGATCAGCCCAGCGGCCAAGCCGCGCTTCGCATCGTCCTTCGACGGATAGCTTAGACCCAGGCTAACGTGAAATCTACTCTCGGAATTTTTTGTAAAAACGTAGAACTCTCCCTCGGGTGTTTTTCCGTCGCCTTCGACATCTTTATCACCGGTCGGCGCAAAACCGAGGACGACTTTGAATGACTTTTTCAACTTACCGTCGTCGTACACCTCGAGGGCGCGCTGAGTTTTCTTGATAATAATTTCTGGGTTTTTCAATTCGGCAAGCATGTGTCGTTCGCCTCGCGGGCCGTCCGAAGTTTGAGAAAAGGCAACGGCGCACATCGCGACGCCGAGCACAAATATAGTAACTCGTCTTACGTCGTCATTCCAGTGCCTTTCCTTTTTCCAACATTCGCTTCTCCTCGTGCTGTCTGCCCTGCTTGCTCCAGAAGCCGGCGAGGTTCTTGTATCTTTCGGCAGGTCCGTACTTCATCGCCCACGCGATCTTCATCGTACACTCAGAACAGGTATCGAGCGGGCGCCGATCGGTTTCGTCGAGGTGATTTGTGCCGGACATCAAGCACTCATACTTAATGCAGTGCCGCATCGAGAACATGTGTCCGGTTTCGTGCATCGCGATCTTCAAGGTACGGTCAAGGAAGTGGTCGGGCTTCGCCCGCTTTCCGCCGTCCCTCTCTAAACGCCACAAGGACCAAACTCCGACCCGCTTCTCAAAACTTGCCTGCCCGAAAACGTAGTTCCAAGTGTCGCCCGGATAAAGATCGTAGTTCGTGAAGCAGAGCAGCGCTGCAGCGTCGGCCGGAAGAAGGCCGGGCAGCAGTTGGTCAACAAAATAGGTCGTGCGGATCTGCATGTTGTTTGGATATTGGACGCGCACCATGTCCGGAGTAACGCCGTCGATCGACCGCTGCTCGCGTAGGACGACCGGCATGTTGTAAAACGCGCGCATATAATCAGCGGCCTGTTGGATGACACGCATCTGTTTTACTGAAAATTTACCGATCGGCTGAATGTATATAGTCTTTCTCTCAGTTGTCGGAAGAGTCGGACGGGAGTCGACGTACTCTTCGAACGTCTCACCATTCTCGGGTTGAGATTCGAGCCAATCTCCCTTCTGAACAACCATGGGTGTAGAAAATTTCTCGAGTTTAGTCTTCGCTTTCGAGAGGGCGGCGACCTGGTTGTGGGCGGGTATGGCAGAGGCATTCACAGCTGGTTCATCCGCGGATGAGCACGCGGTGAATGCGAGGCACAAAAACAGAACGCCCAATCGTTTCATTTTAGTTTAGACACCCCGGGCGAGAGTCGGTTCCAGCAGTTGGATCTCGATCCGGCGCGGTTCGTCGCCGTCGCCACTGAGGACTATTCGAAAAACGCTCGCGTCAAAACCGAAGTTCCCGAGCTTTTCAGCCCATTCGATAATGACAATTCCCTTCTCGTCGTCGAGGATCTCTTCCAGACCTACAGAAAATGCAGCATCGCCATCGGACCGCCAGAGATCGATGTGATAAACGTTGAACCGTTCCGTCTTATAAAGATTGACCAGTGTAAAGCTCGGGCTGGTGACCTCATCTACATCGTAATCAAGCCCGCCCAGCACACCCTTTGTCAGCAGCGTCTTTCCCGCGCCGAGCCCGCCGGTCAGCAAGATGATCTCGCCGCCTCGCAGCTTCGCGCCAAGCTGTTCGCCAAGCTCAAAAGTCTCGTCCGGCGAGTTGGAAGTGATCGTGTGTCTATCAACCATCGAATTGTTGAAAGCATTCGGTCAGTGCGTCAGCAGTATCGGATGCCGCCATAACGCGTTTTCCGAATTTCTTCTCGGCAATATCGCCGGCCATTCCTGCAAGAAAAACCGCTGCGATGACCGAGTCAAATATATCCGTTTTTGTCTGCACCGCCTGAGCGACAAAACCTGTGATGATTCCGGTCAGCGTGTCCCCATTACCGGCCTTTCCCAATCCGGAATTCCCAGTTGAATTGATCACGACGCGCCCGCCTGGTTCGGCGATCACGACTCGCTCGCCCTTCAGGACAAGAATGACATGATGCGTTTTCGCAAATGATCGTGCGGCCCCGATCCGGTCCTTGAGACCGTTCTCGCTAGTTGAACCGGAAAGCTTCTTAAATTCACCAACATGCGGCGTGAGGATCAGGGGCAGCTCGTCGGAGCCTTTCAAATCCAACGGTGCGAGCGCGTTAAGTCCATCCGCGTCTATCACGACGGGTGTTGTCCGCTCTGCAACAACGCGACGGACGAGCTTGCGTGTCGAGTCGTCGCTCGAGCTCAAGCCGCTGCCGATCGAAATGACATCGACATTACTGGCAAATTCATTTATCCCATCGAATGCACTTTCCGAAACTGCTCCGTTGCCAGTTTCCGCGATCCCGCGGACCATCACTTCCGGAGCGATCCGTGCGATGACCGAGGCACGTGACGATTCCGGCGTTGCGATGGTTACCAATCCGACACCCGAGCGAATCGCCGCATTGCCGCAGAGCACCGCCGCTCCGCTAAAGCTTGCGGACCCCGCGATGAATAATGCATGACCCCGTCTGTTCTTGTATGAATCGCTTCTAAACTCTGTTTGGACAAGCCAACGCGCAAGATCTTCGGTCTGAGCAAGGAATGTCTGCGACGCCGTCTCG
The DNA here is from genome assembly GCA_031392105.1 of Acidobacteriota bacterium. Lineage (GTDB taxonomy): Bacteria > Acidobacteriota > Blastocatellia > Pyrinomonadales > Pyrinomonadaceae > OLB17. Next base: position 4,794 of record JANMUW010000477.1, read on the forward strand.
TTGATCAAATCGCACGGCGAGCCGATATTCACGACATGCAATTCGCCGTTAAAGTTTGCCGCTGGCGGGAGTACATTCGCAAGCTTTGGAGCGGTGAACGTCACGGTCACATTCGCCCGCGGGTTGGTACCGATACAATCAGCGTCATCGGAACATAGTCCCGAGGGGATATCGAGCGAGACGACGAGCGTTTTGGAATCTCCATCGCTATCCGCAAAGGCATCGATGAAAGCCGCGACTTGTTCGAAAACGCCGTCCAGCGGGCGCGTCAATCCGGTTCCAAAAAGTGCATCGACCAATACGTCCGGATCGTCGGAATGAAAATTCAGGCTGTCGTAATCAAGCCACTCTTCAAGACCTGTGATCTCTTCGAATGCCAAGTCCGATTGCGATATCTCGAAGCCTTCGCTTTCCGTGATCTTCCTCAGGATGTCGAAATTTACCCGTGCTTCGTCCTTGGTATCGTCGGCTAAGCCGAACAGGCAAACTTCGACGTCTGCTCCCTGCTGCCAGAGAATGCGTCCGAGTGCGGCTCCGTCGCCGCCGTTATTTCCCTTGCCGCAGAGGATCAACACGGATCTGCCATCGACTGATCCATCGAGTTTCTCGACGATGACCCGGCTCGCGGCATGGGCGGCATTCTCCATCAACAGCAGGGGTGGAATGCCGTATCGTTCGGTTGTGAGACGGTCGATCTCGCGCATTTCTTC
>JANMUW010000004.1:0-8819 GCA_031392105.1 Acidobacteriota bacterium
TGGTATATCTCCGCCTGCGCCGATGAGCTTGGCATAACGCTGGACGAGATAGCTGCGTTCAACGTCAACAAGCTCGCTAAAAGGCACGGACGGTGATAGCTGAAAACGGTAAACGGTAAGTGGTAAGTCTTAAGTAGAAACGACTCGACGGGAGACCTTGAACGCCGAAGACCTGCAACTTACCGTTTACCACTTACCGTTTAGCACTTCGTATTTATGTTGAAAGTTGGACTAACCGGTTCCATCGCCGTCGGCAAGACGTTTGTTTGCGAAGTCTTTCGCAAGCTCGGTTGCGCGGTGCTTGATGCCGATCAGGCCGCACGCGATGTGGTCCGGCCTGGAACCAGAGGCCTTGAACTTGTCGTCGAATCGTTCGGGCCATCTGTTCTCCGACCCGACGGCACGCTTGACCGGGCAAAACTTGGTTCGATCGTTTTCGCCGACGAAGAAAAGCGGTTGCTGCTGAATTCGATAATCCACCCTCTTGTCTTCGAGGTGCAGAACGATTGGATCAAGGAGCGTGAGGCGGAAGATCCAGATAGTATTGCGATCATCGACGCTGCTTTGATGATCGAGTCCGGTGGCTATCGTCGGTTCGACAAGCTCATTGTGGTGTGGTGCGAACCTGAATTACAATTGCACCGCCTGATGGAGAGAGACGATCTCAGCCGGCCGGATGCTGAAAAACGGATCGCGGCGCAGATGTCTCAGGAAGAAAAAAAGAGTCACGCCGATTTTCTGATCGACACATCTAAAGGTCATGACGATACGCGTCGGCAGGTTGCTGACCTCTTCAAGCAGCTGGTCTCCCTCGTTAATTAATTTCGTGCCCAACACTGAAACAAATGAGAATCGAAAGGATCGCGGCTCGCTTCGGGCTTCGTGGAAGTCGATTGCGCTCGCGAGCCTGGTCGTGATCCAGATCATCTGTTCCTCGTGCACCGATCTGCAAAGACCGAAAACCGAACCTTATTATTCGGGAACGACTCCGACTCGAAAACAGGAATTCCGTTGGAGCAACGGGAAGCCGCCAAAAAGCATGGATCCGGCGGGAGCTGTCTCGCCGCCTGAGACCGATCTCGTGAGGGCAGTTTTTGAGGGCCTGACAGAGGTCGATGCAAAGACACTAAAGGAGAAACCGGCAGCGGCAGAGAATTGGACGGTAAGCGGCGATTTCCGGACGTGGACGTTCCGGATTCGACCGAACGCCCAATGGTCGAACGGAAAGCCGGTCACGGCCCAGGACTTCGTGCGTTCATGGAAAAGATTGGGTGAGTTGGGCGATGCAGTGGCACACCGCGACCTCCTAAAAAACATCGTCGGTTTTCCGATAAAGAAAAAGGACGTCGGTCCGCCGTCGATTAATCTGCTGCCGGGTGTTGATCGCGAATCCGACATCGACCCGCTAGCGTCCGCCGAGACGCGAACCTCGCCGACCGATAACAATTCCAATAATGGCATCGAAGCCGGACCGGCTCCGCCGTTGTTCGGAGTGTCAGCGCCTGACGCCCGAACAGTTCAGGTTCTCCTCATCGCACCCGACAAAGACTTCGCAAAACTGGTCGCACATCCCATTTTCAGGCCCATCTTTGATGACGGCGGCAACCTCCACGACAAACCGCCTGCGTCTAATGTCATTACAAACGGTCCCTTTCGAGTGACGGCGAACGATGCCGGCGGTATTACTCTCGAGCGTTCGGAGACATATTGGAACCGCGAGACGATCGCGCTCGAACGCGTTCGGTTCGTCGCCACGGAAAATGCTGAACAAGCGTTGACGGCTTACAAGTCAGGCGAGATCGACGCCGTTACGAACGCGGATTTTGAACCACTCGCGCTGAAACTGCTTGAACCTTTCGAAGATTTCCGCCGCCGAACCCACGCGGCAGTTAATTTCTACGAGGTGAATCATGAGAAGCCGCCGTTCGACGACCGGCGTGTGCGAGAAGCGCTCGCGATCTCGATCGAACGCGAGCGACTTACCGAAGGCGAAATGGAGGGATTCACTGAGCCCGCACTTGCGTTCCTTCCGTTCGAAACGAACTCCGGCATCAAGATCGTGCAGGATAAGGAAAAGGCGATCGATCTGCTCGAGGAAGCGGGCTTTCCCGGTGGAAAGGATTTCCCGGTAATAAGGCTGGTCGTGAATCGTAACGAAACTCAGCAGCGCGTAGCACGTGCCGTCGCGCGGATGTGGAAGCAAAACTTGAATCTGGAAACTGAGGTTATCGTAAAAGAGAATGCCGAACTCGAATCAGCACGGATGGCGGGCGACTTTGACCTGATCCGACGCGGAGCTGTTTTCCCGACCGCCGATGAGCTGATGAGCATTCTGACGATACTCAAACCCCCGCAACATCCGGCCGAAGCGAATACGGTCCCGTCGGCCGAGGTCGGCGTCGAAGCCCGCGACCCGCAGAACAACGCGCCAAAACCGGTAGATAGGACGGAAGTCGAATCGCCGGACGTCACGATGTCCGAGGCGAATGCGGTCTATGAGCTGTGGGCGATTCCGATTTATTTTCCGACATCGTACTCGCTGGTCAAGCCGTACGTCGCCGGCTTCGAGATGAACAGTCTCGATGCACCGTCACTTAGCGATGTTTCGATCAATACTGATTGGCAACCGAAATAGATAAAAAACGAATCTTAAATCTGCCTTTGCATGGTAACCTATTGTCATTCGGCAGTTTCCCCCTAACTCTCCCAATGGGCGTTATAGAATTTCAAGACGCTGGAGGCTTTCTATGAACGGGACGAGCTTCATAAGGTTTTGTCTGGGTTTTACCGTCGCGGTTTCTTGCCTGATAACTAGCTGTACTTCCTCGTCGAAGAATAAGTACTTCGGACACACAGTCGCGCCGGCTGACAATGTGTTTCGTTACATCACCGGCTCGGAGCCAGAGTCGCTCGATCCGGCGATCCCGAACGGCCAGCCGGAGGCGCGTATTCTGATGGCGTTATATGACGGCTTGATCGAATATCATCCGGTGACGATGGATCCGATTCCCGGAGTCGCGGAAAGCTGGGAGGTGACCGAAGGCGGCACAGAATATATTTTTCGCCTGCGAAAAAACGCGAAGTTCTCAAACGGTGATCCGATAACCGCGAACGATTTTGTCTACACCATCCGCCGCGGATTCAAACCCGAGCTTGCATCGCGAAACGCGAGCCTCGGCTACTACATAAAATATTCAGAGGCGTACAACTCGGGCTTTGCATTCGTCAAAGCCAGCGACGGAAAGTTTCTGTTGAAGAAAGATTTTGTCGAGATGGTAGAGGCTTCGACACCGCAAGAGCAAACGCCTGCCGGCGACAGCGAATTTCACAAGTTTCTCGACGAGCCCGAGCGGCTGCAGATCCCAACAGTTGAAAAAGACAGGCAGAAACTTCTTGATAGTGACGCGAAACTGAAAGCGGCGGTCGAAGGCAAGGAGCTTGTTCCGGTCAAACCCGAAGACATAGGAATCGAGGCGATCGACGATTACACTCTTCGCATAAAGCTCTATCAGCCCGCGCCCTATTTCATGGGGCTACTCGGTCACCAGTTCTTCCGTGTGATCAATTCGAAAGTTGTTGAGAAGTTCGGCGACAGATGGTCGCGTCCGGAACATATCGTGACGAGCGGTTCTTTCAAGCTACTCAGTCATAAGCCGTATGACGTGCTGACTGTCGTCAAAGATCCTCAGAACTGGGACGCGGCGAATGTGAAGCTCGATCGTATCGAGTTCTACCCGCTCGACGAGCAGACGACGATGATGAACCTGTACAAATCGGGGCGTGTCGATGCGACGTACAATCACACGATTCCAGCTCCCTGGTTCGATCAGGTCAGCCAGTATAAGGACGAGTACCTGCTCCACCCAGAAGTCGCGAGCGAATTCTACGTCATAAATATAAAGAAGCCGCCGATGGACAACCAGAAGGTCCGAGAGGCGTTCGCGTTGGCTGTCGACCGCAATTCCTACGAGAAACTGAGGCGAACCTATAAAGCCCTGGTGGATTTCGTCCCGTTCGGCATCTTTCCGAAATATGAAGAGGCGCGTGACAAGGTCTATTCCGCGGAATTGAAGAAGCAGGGAAGCTCGCTCGAAGAATGGAAGGCGCGAAAGTTCAACGCCGAAAAAGCGCGAAAGTTAATGACCGAGGCGGGTTATCCCGTGCAGCAGTCCGGCAGCGGATGGAGCTGTCCGTCGTTTCCGGTCGAGAGCGTTTCGATCACGTACAACACCTCAGAGAGCAATAAATCGACCGCCGAGTTTGCTCAGGCGCAGTGGAAGCAGAATCTGGGAATAACGGTCCCGATCCAGAACATGGAGTTCAAGACGTTTCTGCCGCTGCTCAATAAGGTCGATTATCAAGGGTTCGGCCGGCGAGGTTGGGTGGGCGATTACATGGATCCGTACACGTTTCTCTATCTGTACTACTCGCCCAATAATACGGGAGCGACGGGTTGGTGGGATCCGAAATATGATCGGATGCTCGATGAAGCCAACAATACGATCGATGCTCAGGAAAGATATGAGAAGCTGGCCGCGGCTGAGCTGTATATGATGCAGAAGCAAATCGTAATACCGCTCGGTGTGCCGGGTACGAGCTGGTTAAAAAAACCATACGTGAAAGGACTGTATCCGAATCCTGGTACGCTGCACGCGTGGAAATTCGTCTATATCGAACGCGATCCCGCAAAGTGGGATTCGAACGTCGACAATTTGATGAACGAAAAAAATCCGCTGGTTGAAGACCAAGTCGCGGCTATCGCTCGCACCCAGGAAGAGTTTGTGAAATCGAAGGCGAGTGCGACGAAAGAGACCACGGTTGAATAGTTGTCTCAGCTAGTGGTCATTTTGAGAACCCGTACCATGGCTTTAGCCGAACAAGTTAAAGCTTTGAGGATTTTCCATGAGGTGTGATTCGGCTGAAGCCGACTCATGTGAGGGAGCAGCAACCTCCGGCTAGAGCCGGGGCAATTTAAAGGAGTTTAGAAAAGAAACCGGCGACCGGGAAACTATGCTGATCTTCATTCTCCGCAGATTACTTCTCATAATCCCGATGGCATTGCTCGTCGTGACGGTGACGTGGGGATTGATCCGTGTTGCACCGGGGACCTTTTACGATAGCGAAAAACAATTGCCTCCGGCGATCGAGGCGAATATCCGCGCGAAGTACGGGCTCGACAAACCGTGGTACACACAATATTGGTTGATGATCTCGAACGTTGCCACGGGCGACTTTGGCGATTCGCTAAAGTATCTCGGGCAATCGGTCAACGAGATCATTTGGCGCCATTTGCCTTATTCGGCGACTATTGGTGCACTCGCATATTTGCTCGCATTGATCGTCGGTCTGTCGGCGGGGATCATAGCCGCATTAAAACAAAACTCTAGATTTGATTACGGCGCCATGGCAGCAGCGATGCTCGGCCTGTCGGTACCGAACTTTGTACTCGGGCCGATCCTCGTTCTGGTTTTTGCGCTTGGTATTTATGTCCTGCCGCCGGCCCGATGGGGCGGAATTTTAGGATTGGTGTTGCCTGTCATAACGCTCTCCGCGATCTACGCCGCGTACATCGCGCGACTTACGCGGGCCGGAATGCTGGAGGTTATGCGGTCGGATTATATCCGTACGGCGCGGGCTAAAGGCCTCGATGAAAAGACTGTGTTGCTGAAACACGGGCTTCGCGGTGGCATCATTCCGGTCGTTTCATACACTGGCCCGGCGTTGGCCGGATTGCTCGCCGGCACGGTAGTCGTGGAGAAGGTATTTGCGATTCCCGGGCTGGGAAACATTTTCATCCAATCGGTTTTGAATCGCGATGAGCCTCTGACACTCGGTATCGTCGCGTTCCTGTCGATCCTGGTAATGGTCTTTAACCTCATCGTCGATATTTCGTACGGTTATTTGGACCCGAGGATCCGATACGAATAATGGTTGGTATCTTGATTAAACTTTCTGAGAATTCTTTTCCGTGTTTTCGGTCTTCTCTGTGCGTTCAGTGGTTATCTCTGACATTGTCGGAACCGCGGAAACCACGGAAAGCACGGAGAGAACACGGAACAAAGACGCGAAGGTAAGAGTTATTCATGTTGAGAGATCTTAGTTGTCCAAAATGCGGTGCGGCGGTCACGCTCGAGAATGAGCGAGAGATTGTAGTGTGCAAATCCTGCGGTGCATCATCGTTTCTAGATGGAATCGACGATCGCGGCGAGTTGCAGTTGGCTTTGTATAGTCCCGCGAAATCGGACGTCGACGCTTCACTCTCAGCTGTCTCTGGCACGTCACTATGGAAAGACGCATGGCGGCGCCTTTTAAAGAACAAGCTCGCCGTATTCGGGATGATCGTCCTCGGGGTGATGATCGTGCTCGTTACGATCGGTCCGATCGTACTGCGGTGGTTGACCGGGATCACGGCTGACTCTTATCCAACCGACGGCGATCTAATAAAATCGTTCCCGCCATCGCTGAAGCATCCGATGGGAACCGACGAACAGGGCCGTGATCTTTTTGCACGCGTTCTGCAGGGCGGACGCATCTCGTTGACGGTAGGTGTGATCACGACGATCGTCGCGCTGTTCGTCGGCGTTTCCTATGGAGCCATCGCGGGCTATCTTGGCGGAAAGATCGATAACCTGATGATGCGCTTTGTGGACATGCTTTACGCCATTCCCTACATTCTCATCGTCATCGTTCTGCTTTCGGTTTTCGGCGGTCCGAACACGCAGGTGTTGATCGCTGCTTTACCTGCGATCCTGGCCGCGCTTATCGTCGGAGTCGTCGGTGTGCTTGTCGCCGTGAATATTTTCCGTCGAATTTTCGGCGAGGGTATTTCATTATCGGTTCGCGACACGCTTTCGCGATTAGGATTCGGCTTGCTGGAATCTGCCCTTGTCATTGGTCTGATCTCTCTGACGGCGTATCTCGTTTCGAGTACAGGCTTCGGATCGTCGGTCGGTGCGCGTTACGGCGATGTGGTGAGTTTGGGCATGAGCCAGATCTTCCTGCTTTTCTTTGCGCTCGGTTTGGTATCGTGGCTAACGATGGCACGCGTGGTTCGCGGCCAGATATTGAGTCTGAAGAATCAAGAGTTCGTTCTTGCGGCAAAGGCGACCGGCGTCTCGACATTCGGGATCATTTTCCGACATCTCGTCCCGAACGCGCTCGGCCCGGTGATTGTTTATGCGACCCTAACAGTTCCGAGCGTGATGCTTACCGAAGCGTTTCTCTCGTATCTCGGCCTTGGCGTCCAGGCTCCGTACGCTTCGTGGGGAAGCCTGGCAGCGGATGGCGTTAAGAACATAGCGATCTTCCCGTGGCAGCTTATTTTTCCGGGTGTGACAATGGCGTTGACATTGTTCTCGCTGAATTTCTTGGGCGATGGTTTGCGTGACGCACTAGATCCGCAGACGAGAAAGTTTTAAAACGGACAGCAAACTTTAGTTTGCTGCGCATTTTACGGGCAGAGGGGCATTGAGCAACAAACTAAAGTTTGTTGTACGTATGAACACAAACGGCACAATTTTATCGGTCAAGGATCTGAAGACGTACTTCCAAACCGAAGACGGAATGGTCAAGGCTGTCGACGGGATCTCGTTCGAGCTCAAGAAAGGCGAGACGCTCGGCATCGTCGGCGAATCGGGTTCGGGAAAATCGGTGACGAATCTTTCGGTCATGCGTCTGATACCGGAGCCTCCGGGTAAGATCGTCGGCGGCGAGATTATCTTTGACGGAACCGATGTTCGCGCACTGTCGATCGATGAGGTGCGAAAGATTCGCGGCAAGCGGATAGCGATGATCTTTCAGGATCCGATGACGTCATTGAATCCGTTTCTGAAGATCTCGACACAGTTGATGGAAGTTACGCGACTCCATCTCGGCCACTCGAAAAAGCAGGCGTACGAACATGCGCTCAAGATGCTGCAGACCGTTGGAATTCCCGAAGCTCACGAGCGCATCCATAACTACCCGCACGAATTCTCGGGCGGTATGCGGCAGCGGGTGATGATCGCGATGGCACTCTCGTGCGATCCTGAGCTGCTGATCGCTGACGAGCCGACGACCGCGCTCGACGTGACGATCCAGGCGCAGATCCTTGAGCTGATCAAAGATCTGAAAGCTCGAATGGGAACCAGCGTCATTCTCATCACGCATGACCTCGGCGTCGTCGCCGGAATGACGGACAAGATCATCGTTATGTACGCCGGAAAAGTGTTCGAGCAAGCACCGACTCGCGAGCTCTTTAACACGCCGGCTAATCCGTACACGCGGGGACTGTTGAAGAGCGTTCCAGACCCGGCACACGAACAGGGAACCGAGCTTTATCAAATTCCCGGCCTACCTCCGGATGTCGCGCATCTGCCGCCAGGCTGTCCGTTCGCCGAGCGATGCTATCGTGCCGAGGAGATCTGTCGAACCGACTTTCCGCCGTTCGTGCAGATAAATGAGAATCATCATTCGCTGTGTCATTTTGCGAAAGAGGTGTACGACGATTCGAAGATCGATCCGCCGACGACGGGGAAAAAGAATCCGATCGAGGGAGTGGAAGGAAATTAATGGGTTGGCTCCGGCTTTGATGAATTGCCTCCGGCTTTAGCCGGAGGTTAGCAGTGAAGAAGGATCCGGCTTTAGCCGAAGCTGGGTTCGGTCAGGTTCCGAACGGCTTTAGCCAAATTGTGCTGAAGCGATAAGGAAGATTGAAATTATTTCTTGGGCTAAAGCCCGGTCGTGTTTGTTGAGTTAACCTCCGGCTAAAGCCGGAGGCAATTCATAGAAGTGGAGGCATGCCGCCTCCACGACCGCAAACGTATTTGGCTTCTTAATGA
>JANMUW010000014.1:0-2498 GCA_031392105.1 Acidobacteriota bacterium
GGCTCTGCTTTTGAGAAAGTCGGTGATATCGATGCGGCGATTGACTCATATCGCGAGGCGATACGTCTTGCTCCTGAAGATTCTCGTCCTCACGTTGCTTTAGGCAATTGTTTTGCGCGAAAGGGGCGGTATTCCGAAGCGATCAAAATGTTTCGACGAGGTTTGGACCTGAAACCATATTGCACCGAAGCGGATGTACGCGTCATGCTGGCTGACGCGCTTCAAAAGAATAAGCAAATCAAAGAAGCGTGTACTGAGTGGCGGCGCGTGTCAGAGATCGAACCGGGCTGGCCTTCTCAAGATGCGCCGCATAAGGAAGCTAAGAAGATGTTGACAAAGCATTGTGGCGAATCATAAGGACTTTAGCCTGGTCAAAATTCAAACCTATGTATCGTCTCATCATTCTCTTTATCGTTGCGTCAGCAGTCGTGTCCTGTCGCGAGTCCGTACCTCCAACCAAATACGAATCGGCCGCACCTCGACTGACGATTGATCAGGCGAACCGCTTTGCGCGGTTACCCCTGAAATGCGTCTCGAAGGAGTATCCGAACAAACTCAATCAAACGATCGTCGGTCCGGATGAACTGCAAACTCCGCAGGATTTGCACCCATCATTCTTCGGGTGCTTTGATTGGCATTCGTCGGTCCATGGACATTGGGTCCTCGTAAAACTTTTGAATGATTTTCCTGATCTCGAAAACAAGACCGAGATCCAGACAAAGCTGAATCAATCGCTCAGTAAAGAGAACATCGAAAAAGAAACAGCCTATCTTTTGAAGAAACATGAACGATCGTTTGAACGAACCTACGGCTGGGCTTGGTATCTCAAGCTCGTGGACGAGATCAAACGATCCAATGTCGAGGAGATAAAAAATCTGGATGCGAACCTCGCACCGCTGACCGATCTGATCGCGCAGAGGTACATCGACTTCCTCCCTAAACTGAATTACCCGATCCGCACCGGAGTTCATCCGAACTCCGCATTTGGATTGTCGTTCGCCTTCGATTACGCCACAGCTCACGGCAACTCGGAACTCGAGAACGCTATCCGAACCGCGGCGAAGCGCTTGTACGAAAAAGATCGCGACTGTCCCATCAGCTGGGAACCGAGTGGTTCGGATTTCCTATCGCCATGTTTTGAGGAACTGAATCTGATACGCCGAGTGGTCAGCAAGGAAGAATTCATCGAGTGGAATCACAAATTCTTGCCGCAGCTTGAACGCAAGGATTTCGATCTTGCGGTCGGCGAAGTTTCGGACCGGACCGACGGACAACTCGTCCATCTCGACGGCCTGAATTTCTCGCGGGCGTGGGTGCTCTACGGATTGGCGAAGCAATATCCCGAGAAGTATGGTCATCTCGTCACGGTCGCCGACAAGCATGTGAAGTATTCGCTTCCATCGGTCACCGACAGCAACTATGAAGGCGAGCACTGGCTCGCGAGCTTCGCTATCTATGCACTGAGTGAGAATTGAATCTTCTTATTTTCCGTGTGTTCCGTGTGTTCCGTGGTTATTCCTCGCAAGCGGAACTACAGGACACACGGAATGCACGGAATCGATCCAAACCGACTCGGTATCGAAGGTCGTAAACCGTCGTCCGCATCAATATCTATTTCCCTAACCGTGCGGCGATATAGAAGCCTTGACGTCAGGCCCGCCACTGATTCGCGCTATCATCTTCTCTAATGATCATCCGCAGTCGCAGAGTGGTAACACCTTCCGGCGTTCGACCGGCAGCCGTTCATTTGGAGAATGGGAAAGTCACACGCGTCGGCGAGTGGGAAGATTCCAGCGACGGAGTGGATGTTGGTGATCTGGTTGTCATGCCTGGACTCGTGGACAGCCACGTCCACGTCAACGAGCCCGGGCGGACGGAATGGGAAGGATTCGAGACGGCGACAAGAGCGGCGGCGGCCGGCGGCGTCACGACGATCGTCGACATGCCGCTCAACTCGATTCCCGCAACGACGACGAGCGAGGCGTTTGAGGAAAAGCTCGCCGCGGCCAAAGACAAATGCTCGGTCGATGTCGCTTTCTGGGGCGGTGTCGTTCCGGAAAATGTCCGTGAACTTGCCCCGATGATTAACCAAGGTGTCCGCGGATTCAAATGTTTTCTGATCCATTCCGGGGTCGAAGAGTTTCCTCACGTAACAGCGGCCGACTTGCGGATCGCGATGCCGGAACTCGCACGCCTCAATACAGTCCTACTCGTACACGCTGAACTTGAGGGTCCGATCGAAGCGGCCGCCGTGTCGATCGCAAATCACGATCCTCGCGAGTACGATACGTTTCTCCGCTCGCGTCCCCGCGAAGCAGAGGATGCTGCGATCTCGTTAATGATCGGCCTCTGTCGCGAGACCGGTGCTCGAATCCACATCGTGCATCATTCATCTTCGAACTCATTAGATCTTCTTCGTGCGGCCCGAAGCGAAGGTCTTCCGATCACTGTCGAGACGTGTCCGCATTATCTGACATTCGCCGCGGAGGAGATCGGCG
>JANMUW010000019.1:0-10780 GCA_031392105.1 Acidobacteriota bacterium
CGCTCTGCTTCTCAGCCGTTCAAGCGTTGCTGGCGGCAAAAGCCGGCGCGACTTTCATCTCGCCTTTCCTTGGCCGTCTGGACGACAACGGCCAAGACGGCATGGAACTCTCGGTTTCGCCCGCTTTTCCGGAGGCCCTAATGCTTTGCCATCTGTCACCAAGGCCTGCCCGGTCATCGGGATGCACCGAAGCCGTCCATCCCCAACCCTCTGCTTGTTCGGTGGAGAGGCCCATGTAATCGAGATAGTGTTGATTAAAGAAATCGGCGCTGCCGTCCGTATGAGCCGACCATGCAAAGGCCGGGATCGTATTGATGATGTGCGTAAGATCGAGCTCGCGGGTCGTCAGAGCTTCGTCGGCGCGCTTTCGATCATCGATATCGATCTGCAAGTGAAACCAGCGAAGAATCTTCCCTTGTTCATCTCGCAACGGAAGACCGAGCACATTGAACCATCGATAAACACCGTCTGCTCCGCGATGCCGGCTCTCGACGTTGTACGAACGGCCCGCCATGTGTGCCTCAAGTTGCGCCGCGACCGTACCCTCGAGGTCATCCGGATGAACGACGTCCGAGCTCTTCCAATCTTTCAATTCTTCAAAGGTCCGGCCGAAGTATTCGAGGGTCGATTGATTGAGGCATTCGACCTCACCCTTCGGTGTAGTGACCGCCACAGGTACGGGAATGCTTTCGACGATCCGACGAAAGATATTCTCGAGTGCCTGCCGCTCATCTGGGTCAGGGTTTCGACCATTTCTTTTCGCACCGGGGCCTTCCACCATCGCTCTAGAATGACTGTCTATATTAAGGAATGTCTATCATACCTTGGTATCGAGTTAGGGTCGACAGCATTCGCGAACGACACAGTCGTCTCCGGCAGCAGGTTTGAAAGATCCAGAACACAGATCCCGATCGGCCTATACTTTGGTATCGACCAATACCTTCGTCTAATTTCGCTTTCTTTCGAGTTGTGTTGAACTCAGATCGCGATCGAATTCAAACTAAGAGCTGAGTAACTAGATTCCATTGAAGGAGGCGTGATGATGCATCGTCCGACGGGCTGCGATACCAAACCAATTCGCATGATCCTACTACTTTTACTGATTGCGTTCATTCTCGGTGGTGACCCGATGATGACGCCGGGCCATGTTCAGAACTCCGGGCAAAAAGTAGATCAAAAGGAGATCAACATTAGGCGCTGCGTTCGAGTGGGTGGCAATGACGTAGCGCACTTTGCAGTCGACTAGATGGGAGAAAGAGCTATGAGTGTTTTTCATAATTCGCGGATTCGCAAAATCGCAATGGCTATTCTTTTGTTCGCTCTATGCCTTGGTTTGATCTTGTGTACGCGGGCGCAGAACCACAGATCAGAAAGCGATAAGAACGAGGGAGGCAAGACTTCGACGGCCACTGTCGAAACGCGCATCGACGTCAAGTGTCGACCTGCCGTTATCCCGGTCGAGAACGAGCCTCCGCCAAAGATCTTTATCGAGCTTCCGCTGGCCGAACCGCTCGCCCGTGGGGTGGCGGTTATCCAATATTGCGCTGAGAATCTTCACATTGTGCCAGTATTCGGAGCTAAGGCTTTGCAGGTGACTCCACGGGTCGGACATCTCCACGTGAGAGTCGACGATGCCTCGTGGGTCTGGGCCGAAGCGAGCGGAAACCCGATCATTCTGCTGGGTCTTACCCCCGGTCCGCACAAAGTGTCGATCGAACTAGTCAATGCAAACCACCAAACCCTCGATAAGGCAGAGGCCACATTTGTCATACCAAAAAAGATGGCGACGGGGAGCTTACCGGACATGGCACAAAGTCCGTTGGCTAGCTCCGGTAAAGAAATGAAGGTCGTTCGACCGTCACCACGTGAGAGTCCGCAAACGACCATGTCACATCATAATCCGAAATAATTCGAGCCGACTTATCAATATTTCTAAATAGATTAAAAGGAGAACACCATGACTCAACCAAGTGCTGTACAAACAAACTCGGAAACGAACAAAAACGCAATCCGTCCATTCCGCGTGACGGTTTCTGAATCTGACATCACTGATCTACGCCAGCGACTCGCGGCGACGCGATTGCCCACCAGGGAACTCGTCTCAGACCGATCTCAGGGGGTGCAGCTGACGACGATTCAGGAGCTCGTCCGCTACTGGACGACTGAGTACGATTGGCGCAAGTGCGAGGCGAGATTGAACGCTCTTCCGCAGTTCACTACCGAGATCGACGGGGTCGAGATCCACTTCATCCACGTCAAGTCGAAGCACGAGAATGCGCTGCCGTTGATTATGACTCATGGCTGGCCCGGCTCGGTCATTGAGCTGCTCGAAACCGTCGGCCCACTGACCGACCCGACCGCGTTCGGCGGCACTCCCGATGACGCATTCCACCTGGTGCTTCCGTCCCTACCCGGCTATGGCTTCTCGGCCGAGCCAGCTGAGCTCGGCTGGGACGCGGGTCGCACCGCCCGCGCATGGGCGGAGCTGATGCAGCGACTCGGCTATACCCGCTACGTCGCTCAGGGCGGCGACGTGGGAGCCCTTGTCACGGACCTGATGGGTCGCCAGGCGGTAGAGGGATTGGCCGGCTATCATCTGAACTTGCTCACGGCGGTGCTCGCGATCGGCGATCATCTGCCCAAGGAATCCGAACAGGAACGCGCTGCGCACGCCGCCGTCAATACGTTCAAGCAGGACGGCTTTGGCTACTTCCTCGAGATGGCTACGCGGCCGCAGACGATCGGCTACTCGCTGCTGGATTCACCAGTCGCGCTCGCGGCCTGGCTGCTCGACCACGACACGGACAGCTACTACAAGATCTCCCGCGCGTTCGTCGACGGCGAGCCTGTGGGCGGTCTCACTCGGGAGAGCATCCTCGACAACATCACGCTGTACTGGCTGACCGGCACCGCAGCGTCGGCGGCCCGGTCGTACTGGGAAGACGGACGAGCGCTCGCCGCAGCGCTTGCCAGCGGCCAGCCTCCTCCGGCCGTCACCGTCCCGGTCGGCTTCACGACATTCCCCGGTGAGATCTGGGCTGCCCCGCGGAGCTGGGTCGAGGCGGTCTATCCGGGCCTCGCGTACTTCAACGAGGCCGACAAGGGCGGACATTTCGCCGCTTGGGAAGAGCCGCAACTTTTAAGCGAAGAGCTTCGTGCGGCGTTCAAAAATCTGCGATAGAACGGCATGAGGTGCGGGGGACGTTGCGGCAGGCGTGCCGATTGTCCACCGCTTTTCGGCACCTCGACTCGGATGGAGCAAGACGCGGGCTTTGTCCGAGCGCATAAAACCAGTTAAGGAGTTTCACATGAAAACGACTCTGATCACGTTGATGGCAGTACTTATCGTCGGGACCGCATTGGCGCAGCAGACGGGAATAAAACGGACCGACCTTGTGCGTCACGATCTCAGCGCTCCGGGGCGCGAGGTCGTTCAGGTGCGCGTCGACTTCGCCTCCGGAGCTGCGTTCGGTAAGCACTCGCACCCGGGCGAGGAGATCGCTTATGTCATCGAAGGCACGCTCGAGTATCAGCTCGAGGGTAAGCCGCCGGTCACGCTAAAAGCGGGCGAGGTTTTGTTCATCCCCGCCGGAGCGGTCCACTCAGCGAAGAACGTTGGCAGCGGCAACGGGGCGGAACTCGCGACGTATATCGTGGAGAAGGGCAAGCCGCTAGTTCAACTGGTCAAGTGAAATGACGGATCAGACCGCAATGGGATCGGTTACCGATCTCCCGGCCTTGTTACGAGCAGCCGGTTGGGGACTCTTGTCCGCATCGGGACTGCTCATCGGAGCCGTCGGTGGCTACTACTTGTCTCTCCGGCACACCGCGGTCGCCCGCGCTATGACGCTTTCTGCCGGGATACTTTTGGCCGTCGTCGCGGTAGAGCTGGTCATACACTCACGCGCCTCGGCAAGCTTGAGCTTGACGGTCATCGGTCTGCTCGTCGGAGCGGCCGCGTTCAGTTGTGTAAATGGTCTGCTCTCACGACGCGGTGCTCGGGATCGAAAACGGTGCGGCGAATGCGTGGAGCAGCCGGGAGAAGATCAGCAACCCGGCAGCGGCGCTGCGATCGCAGTCGGCACGCTTCTCGATGGTGTCCCGGAGGGAGTAGTGCTCGGGTTGAGTGTGATCCAGTATGGAACACCCGGCATCGGAACGGTCGCGGCATTCTTCCTTGGGAACATTCCTGAAGCTCTGTCGAGCAGCGCCGGAATGCGCCGTGCGGGACGGTCGGCTCGCTATGTGTTCGGAATATGGATCGGGATATTTTTTGCGATCGGTCTATCAGCTGCGTTCGCGGCTCTCGTGCTCAAAGGTACTGAGCCCGCGGTACGGGGAACGGTCGAAGCGTTCGCGGCGGGTGCGATCCTGGCGCTGGTTTCGGAGACGATAATCCCGGAGGCATTCCACGGCTCGCCGCAGTTTAACGGCCTGCTGCTCGTCGTCGGCTTCGTTGCCTTGCTGATCCTCCTGGTACTCGGCCCGTGAATTCACGAGACTCAGGCTCAGCGGTTCGAGCAAGATGGCATTAGATCGTTTGTAAGGAGGAAATGATGGCAGAACATTTCATTTCGCGCGGCTTCAAAGGACGACCCCGGCAGACGGATGGAGATATCAAAGCGCGGATCCCGCCCGGCCAATTTGAAACGGACGAGTTTCCGGTGTTATCGGCCGGACCGACTCCGCGAGCTTCCCTTGATCGATGGGACTTTTCGATCTACGGCGATATCACCGAAGATGTGAAATGGACCTGGGACGAGTTTCAAAAGCTCCCGCGTGAAACCGTGAAGGTTGATATTCACTGCGTCACAAAGTGGTCAAAACTCGACACGGTCTGGACGGGCGTCTCGGTCGAAACGCTTCTCAAAGGCATTAACCTCGACGCGCAGCCAAACGTCGGTTACTTAATCGCTTTTTGCGACGGCGGTTACACTACGAACCTGCCGCTCGCGGATGTCCGGGACGGAAAAGCGTGGATCGCGTACGAGTACGATGGACGTCCGCTCGCGGCCGAGCACGGCGGTCCGGCGCGGTTGCTCGTGCCGCATCTCTATTTTTGGAAAAGCGCGAAATGGGTGCGCGGCTTCAAACTCGTAAAGGAAGACCGTCAGGGATTCTGGGAGACGGCCGGTTATCACAACTATGGCGACCCGTGGAAGGAGCAGCGATACGCTGGTGACTAAGATGTATGGCACAGCGGCTTGAATGGCAACTCGGAAAAGTCGTCGAGATCAGGCAGGAAACGCCAAGAGTAAAAAGTCTGATTCTGGACCTGCCGAATTGGACCGCCCACTTAGCCGGGCAGCACGTTGATGTGCGTCTGACGGCGGAAGATGGTTACCAGGCGCAACGCAGCTATTCGATCGCGTCCGCGCCGGAAGACAAAAATCTGATGCTGACCGTCGAGCACATCGAGGACGGCGAGGTGTCGCCGTATTTGACCGACGTGTTGCAGGTAGGTGACCAACTCGAGTTACGGGGACCGATCGGGGGCTATTTTGTTTGGAACACCGGTGATGTGGGAGACGACGGGTCGCCACTACTTTTCGTCGCGGGCGGGAGCGGCATCGCACCCCTGATGGCGATGATTCGTCACCGAGCGAGTTCGGAAAAGAGAATTCCGACCAAACTCTTATTCTCGTCGCGTAGCTACGACGAAGTAATCTACCGTGACGAGCTTGACCGTCTCGTGGCGACCGACTCTTCGCTTCGTGTCATTCACACTTTGACCAGACAGCAGCCGCAAGATTGGACCGGATACGGGCGACGAATCGACCGCTCGATGTTAGCGGAAGTTGCGTGGCCGGCGGCCGAGAAGCCGCTTGCTTACACCTGCGGTCCGACCGCGTTGGTCGAGACGGTCGCGAATTTGTTATTGGGATTAGGATACGAACCGGAACGCATCAAGACGGAGCGCTTCGGACCTACGGGAGGTTGAGCTATATGAAGGACAGTGATTTAAGATTGGACGGCAACGCCGCCGGCGGATTGCTGAACGAAATATTTCCATTTGAAATGACGTCTGCGGAAGCGACTTGCGGAGGCTGCGATGCAATGAAACCTATCGGCGAACTGATGCTTTATAACCACGGAATGGGCGCGGTTCTCCGCTGTGCCGGCTGCGACACAGCTCTGCTTCGGGTCACGCACATTCGAGGATTTTACAGGTTGGACCTGAGCGGTATCAGGTATCTTCAAATTGACGACGGCGCTCATTGAGGCATTGGAAGTCGATTAGAAGCGGCTAGAAGTACGGGTATCGAAGAATCAACGATGCACGCTCAACTGTTACCGAGCCATTCAACCGTTCGCGATCACACGCAGGTAATGAATTTGAGGTGCCAGACTCAAGCCATAGGCCCGGTTGAGACTCGATCGAAGTACACAATGCGCGCTCTGGTTAAACCAAAAAGGTATCGACCGATACCATCGTCTGATATCTTTACAATTTATTTTATGGTGTACTCGCCAGGAACTCTCGGAAGCAGTCGGAGGTGAAAATGGTTCAAATCTCTCCGTTGGCTTATTAACCGTGGCTTGCCTGGGAACCGGGCATTCTCCGGTAGATTTTCCGCGAGTCATTTACTCCCACGAATTGCTTAATACTTTTTTGCTAGGAGTAGAAAATACGATGGCTAAGATTTCAGAGAGTGCTACTAAGAATATCGTTCTCGTTCATGGCGGTTTTGTTGACGGCTCTGGATGGGAAGACGTGTACAAAATACTAAAGAGCGACGGCTATAACGTAAGCGTTGTTCAGAATCCGACAATCTCGCTAAGCGGCGACGTCGCCGCGACGCGAGCGGTGCTCGATGCTCAGGATGGTCCTACAGTTCTGGTAGGTCATTCGTATGGCGGAGTTGTTATTACTGAGGCCGGCGAACATGCGAATGTTAAAAAGCTCGTTTATATCACGGGGTTCGCCCCGGACGCGGGCGAGTCTGTAGGAACGCTGATCGCAAATCCGCCCGAAGGAGCGCCTGTACCGCCGATCCTGCCGCCCGTCGACGGCTTTCTCATGCTTGACAGATCAAAATTTGCGGAATCATTCGCCGCGGATGTGCCGCCCGAAAAAGCTGAGTTCATGGCAGTGTCTCAGGTTCCCTGGGGACTGGACGCTCTCAACGGAGCCGTGACGACGCCGGCATGGAAGACGAAGCCGAGCTGGTACTTGCTCGTAACAGAGGACAAGATGATTCCGCCGCCCGCACAGCAGTTCATGTCCGAGCGCGCCGGTTCAACTGTTAAAGAGGTCGGCGGCAGCCATGCCATCTACGTATCTCAACCTCAGGCGGTCGCGGACATCATCGAAGAAGCCGCAAGCGAAAGCTCTATGGCTGAAGCGCAAACATCCTGAGATAACGGTCGGTGCGTATAACGGGCGATCAAAAAAAAGGGCTTCGTCCGGGTATCTATCTGACGAGGCCCCGTTTTTGATGTTCGGGACGCAAGAAGTATTCGGATTCGAGATCGCGATGATCCTTACAACAACAATGGAGGAACTTGGAATGAACGGCAAAGAAATAGTCAGGAGATTTCCGGAAGTTCGGATCTATCCCGGCGGAGATCCGGATCTGTTCTTCACCGAATTGGATGAGCAAGGTGTGGTAATCCAAGGTGGGTATCGACGACGCGACCCAATTATCAGATCGGCCATGATCACAAGAGAAGGAGGCTAGGGATGTCCGAAGAGATCAACCATGATCGACGTCGCATGCTAGGCACAGCGGCAATTGCAATTGCCGCCGTACCGCTTGGTATACGCAGTTCGCAATTTCAGCAGAAGCCGTCTGCGACTGAGAATCAGTCGGTCAACACTTTCGGTCCGTTGAAGCAGATCGAGGCGGGTGTGCTGAACGTGGGTTACGCCGAAGCTGGTCCGGCGGGCGGCGCTGCTGTGATTCTCCTGCACGGTTGGCCGTACGATATCCACACTTATGTCGACGTGGCGCCTCTGCTTGCGGCGAAAGGATACAGGGTCATCGTTCCTTTTTTGCGAGGATATGGCACAACTCGTTTTCTCTCGAGTGAAACAATTCGAAACGGCCAGCCGGCGGTGATCGCTGCCGACATCATAGCGTTAATGGATGCCCTAAAGATCGACAAAGCGATCATCGGCGGGTGTGATTGGGGAGCGCGTACGGCGAATATCATGGCGGCCCTGTGGCCCCAGCGCGTCAAAGCGATGGTATCTATAAGCGGTTACCTGATCGGCAATCAAGCGGCCGGCAAGCTGCCGTTGCCGCCGTCGGCGGAGCTGCAGTGGTGGTACCAATTTTATTTCTCGACGGATCGCGGCCGCGCGGGCTACGAAAAATATCGGCGCGAATTCGCAAAGCTGATATGGCAGATCGCATCGCCGAAGTGGAAGTTCGACGACGCTACGTTTGAACGCACGGCTTCGGCATTCGACAACACGGATCATGTCGACATCGTCATTCACAACTATCGTTGGAGGCTTGGCCTTGCCAACGGAGAATCGAAATATGACGAACTTGAGAAACGACTCGCTGGGGCTCCGGTGATCACGGTTCCGACTATCACGCTGGAAGGGGACGCGAATGGTGCGCCGCATCCGGATCCGGCGGCGTACGCGAAAAAATTCTCGGGCAGATATTTACATCGAACGTTGAACGGTGGGGTTGGACACAACCTGCCGCAGGAAGCACCTCAAGCATTTGCGGATGCGGTGATCGAAGTCGACGGGTTTTGATAACGGAGCATTGATGTTGAAAGTAATCGCCACAATATTCGCCGCGATCCTTGTCTGTACATGTGCGGCTCCAGTCACACCCGTAACGGAGGACAAAGGTATGGGAGCGCAGTCTACAGCGAATGAAATTCAATTACCGATCAAAGGCGAGCTGCCGTCATTTGCGGGAGCAACCGGGTGGCTTAATTCGAAGCCCCTGACCCGGGATGACCTGCGAGGGAAAGTTGTAATCGTCGAGTTTTGGACATACACCTGCATCAATTGGCTCCGCACCGAACCGTATGTCCGGGCATGGGCGGAGAAGTATAAGGACAAGGGCCTCGTCGTGATCGGCGTGCATACGCCCGAGTTCGATTTTGAGAAAGAAATCGAAAACGTTCGGCAGATGGCCAAGGATCAAAAGGTCGCTTATCCGATCGCCATCGATAGCGACTATGAAATATGGAACGCATTCAATAATCGATATTGGCCGGCGCTGTATTTTGTAGACGCGCAGGGACGTATTCGACATAGCCAGTTCGGGGAAGGCGAATACGAACGATCGGAAAGAGTCATTCAACAACTCTTGGCCGAAGCCGGAAATCGCACTGCTGCAGATCTCGTGGTGGTCAATGGTGAGGGGTTTGAAGCGAGCGCTAGTTGGAACGATCTACGATCACCGGAAAATTATGTTGGCTATCAGCGTACGGAGAACTTCGCATCTCCGGGAGGCGTGGTGCGCGATCGGCCACACATCTATACTCTGCCTCCGCAGTTCATGCTCAATCAATGGAGTTTGTTCGGGGATTGGAACGTTGGCAAGTCGGCAGCGGTATCGACCTCAGCTAATGGCAAGATCGCATACAGATTTCATGCACGTGATCTCCACCTCGTTCTGTCGACGTCAACTCCCGGAAAGCCCGTCCGATTTCGTGTGTCCATCGATGGAAAGCCGCCCGGTGAGGCGAATGGAATTGACGTGGACGCCAGTGGAAACGGAGTGGTCACACAACCAAGGCTTTACCAATTGATACGGCAAGCCGGATCGATCGTCGACAGACAATTTGAAATTGAGTTTCTTGATGCTGGTGTAGAGGTCCACGCATTCACATTCGGCTGACCATTAGGAGTGAGCTACAACCTTCGACCGTACCACGCCAAAATGCCGTGGGATGTTTGAGCGAACGCTCACGACATTCCGCGGAATATTTTTTCGCTTAACACGCAGAGAGCTCTGACTGATACGAAGGTATCGGTCGATACCTTCGTCCAATATCTTTGGCATTTCGCCTGTGGTGTACTCGTGCCTCAGATCGAACGCAAGTTTTCATTTGGAGACGAAAAGATGAAATTCAGGAAACTAATGTTCAAAGGATCGCTCCGTGATTCTATGCTCATCGTATTTATGTGCTCCATCGGTACCGCTCTTATTGCGGCACCCGGTTACGGCCAAACCACCCAATTAAAAACTACAAAAAAGGAGACTGTTATGACACCAACCACTGCCACACAAACCGCCGACGCGGCGTCTGTCCGTTCATTTCGCGTCGATATTCCTGAAGTCAGGATTGCCGACCTACGCAAACGCATAGTCGCAACAAATTGGCCGGAGCGGGAGTTGGTCGCCGACGCGTCGCAAGGAGTACAACTCTCGACGATGCAGAAGCTCTCGGAGTATTGGGCAAAGGATTACGACTGGCGAAGAACCGAGGCGAAACTCAATTCGTATCCGCAGTTCATAACGGAGATCGATGGGTTGGACATTCATTTCATTCATGTGAAATCGAAAAACCCGAATGCACTACCGGTGATAATCACACACGGGTGGCCGGGTTCCATCATCGAGCAGTTGAAGATCATCGGGCCGCTTACCGACCCTGTGGCGAATGGTGGAAAGATCGAAGACTCCTTCGACGTTGTTATTCCGTCGCTCCCGGGCTACGGATTTTCTGGAAAACCTATCGCGACTGGCTGGGATCCCCAGCGGGTTGCTCGGGCTTGGGCAGTATTGATGGATCGCCTCGGGTACAAGAAGTACGTTGCCCAAGGCGGGGATTGGGGAAATGCGGTCACCGAGCAGATGGC
>JANMUW010000122.1:0-4668 GCA_031392105.1 Acidobacteriota bacterium
CGTGCGCAAATCGTTTCGAGCTCCGGTAGGAGCGACATATCACCGTTGTTGTGTCGCTCCTACCGGAGCTCGGTTCTTTTTTGGACGGGGTGCTACAAACATTCCGCTCCTAGCGGAGCTAAGCCGATACCTCCCTCGAGCCTCCAAATGCGTTGCCACTATCGGACGTCATTTGCTCACCTCCATAAATTCTTGGATTCCTCTACATCCCGGGTGCTATAATTTCCAAAACTTTTAATAACCCCTGACAATTTGTTCGAGCTGTTTCGCTGTAAGTGAGGTTTCAAATGACAAAGCTGAGCGTGAACCGAAAGCAGTACGAGGTCGATGCCGATCCGAATACACCGCTGTTGTGGGTGATCCGGGACGACATCGGTTTGACCGGCACCAAGTTCGGATGCGGAGTTGCGCAGTGCGGCGCGTGTACCGTCCATGTCAATGGCGAAGCGAAGCGCTCTTGCGTCACGCCGATGAAGGCCGCGGTCGGAAAGGAGATCACCACGATCGAAGGCATCTCACCGGATTCGACGCATGCTTTGCAAAAAGCGTGGATCGCGGTAGATGTCCCGCAGTGTGGATACTGCCAATCGGGCCAGATCATGTCGGCGGCGATCCTCCTTAAAGAAAACAAGAAACCGACGGACGACGACATCGACAAAGCGATGTCGGGGATAATCTGCCGGTGCGGAACTTATAACCGCATTCGCGATGCGATCAAGATGGCGGCGATAAATGGCACGGGAGGTAAATAAGATGACCGAGAAAACCGAGATCGATCGACGCTCGTTCCTGAAGGCGACCATCGTCGCGGGCGGTGCATTGGTCATAAGTGCAAGTCTTCCATTTCGCTCGCGTGCTGAGGAGCGTTTCAATTTGCCGGCCGAACCGGCGGCGAATTTCCAGCCCAACGCATTTATCAGGATCGCACCCGACGGAAAAGTGACGATCACGGTTGGGCAAGCCGAGATGGGCCAGGGTGTCCTGACATCACTGCCGATGATCGTCGCGGATGAGCTTGAAGTTGATTGGAAGGACGTCTCATACGAGCACGGGCCAGCGGGAAAAGAGTTCGTCAATCCGGCATTCGGAGCGCAGATCACCGGCGGAAGTGCGAGCGTTAAAGGTTTCTTTGATCCGCTCCGGAAATCGGCCGCATCTGTCCGCGAAATGCTGATCGGCGCGGCGGCAATTCAGTGGGGCGTTGCGGCGGAAACGCTACGTGCGCGCAACGGCGAGGTGTTCGATCCGGCGTCGAAGCGAACCGCTAAGTACGGAACTCTTCTCGAAGGGGCAGCCAAGATCCCTCCACCTGCAACGCCGAAGCTGAAAGATCCGAAAGATTTTAAATACATCGGCAAGAGCATCAAGCGGCTCGACTCGCCGGAGAAGGTCAACGGCGCCGGCATCTTCGGGATCGACATAATGGTGCCGGGAATGCTGACGGCGACGATCCTGCGCTCGCCGGTTCTCGGCGGAAAGATCAACGGCGTCGACGATGCTGCCGCAAAAGCTGTCAAGGGCGTGCGCAACGTCATTCGTCTGGAAAGCGGTGTCGCGGTCGTCGCGGATAACTACTGGGCCGCGAAAAAAGGACGCGACGCGTTAAAGGCGACTTGGGACGAAGGTGCGATGAAAGGAGTCTCGAGCGCGGCCCTTTATCAAGCCAATGTCGAAGCGGCGAAGAACAGTAAAGGGATCGAAGCGAAAAAGATCGGCGACATCGCCGCGGGACGTGCGAAAGCGGCGAAGACGATCGAGGCGGTCTATTACGCTCCATATCTCGCCCACGCGACGATGGAGCCGATGAATGCAACCGCAGATGTTCGCGCTGACAGCTGCGAAGTGTGGAGCGGCATCCAGGCTCAGATGGTCGTCCAGAGCCAGGTCGCAAAGATACTCGGGATCGCTCCCGAAAAGGTAAAGATAAACAACACGCTTCTCGGCGGCGGATTCGGCCGACGACTGGGCGATTATGTGATGGATGCGGTCAGGCTTTCGAAAGCGGTCGGTAAACCGGTCAAGGTCGTGTGGACGCGCGAAGACGACATGCATGGCGACTTTTATCGTCCCTCGGCCTACAACGCTATGTCAGCCGGCGTCAACGCTGGTGGAAAGCCGGTCTTCTGGCAGCACAGGATCGTCAGCCCGTCGATCATGGCGGTACTCGGTCCGGGTCTGTTCGGATTCGCACCGCCGCCCGACAAGCTTGACGATTCCGCGACAGAGGGAGCTCACACTCTCCCGTACGAGATGGAGAATTTGTTTGTCGATTGGGTACCGGTGACACAAGGCATCCCGGTGGGATTCTGGCGTTCTGTAGGCAGTTCTCACACGGCGTTTTCGACCGAGTGTTTTCTGGATGAACTCGCTCATGCCGCCGGAAAGGACCCACTCGCGTTTCGCCTTTCGCTGCTCGAGAAACATCCGCGGTATATCGGAGCCTTGAAGCTTGCAGCTGAAAAAGCCGGCTGGAGTAAACCACCGGCGAAAGGTATCGGCCGCGGGATCGCGGTTCACGAAAGCTTCGGCAGCTATGTCGCACAAGTCGCGGAGGTTTCGGTCGGAAAGGATGGAAACGTCCGCGTCCATCGCGTCGTCTGCGCCGTAGACTGCGGACAAGTTGTTAATCCGGACACGGTCAACGCTCAGATGGAAGGCGCGATCGTCTATGGTCTAACGGCCGCTCTGTATGGCGAGATCACGCTCAAAGACGGCCGCGTCGAGCAGCAAAACTTTTACGATTACAAGATGCTTCGTATGAACGAAATGCCTAAGGTCGAGGTGTATATCGTTCCGAGTACCGAAAAGCATGGCGGAGTTGGTGAGCCCGGTACTCCGCCGATCGCACCGGCCGTCGTCAACGCGATCTTTGCCGCGACCGGAAAACGGATTCGAAGTTTGCCCATCAGGCGCGAGGACCTACGCTCGGAACCGCGCGGGTGATCGCGCATGCGGAAAGAGAACCACCCGTCCGCCGAGGCGGCGTCCACCCCGCCTTCGGAAGGAGCGGAGCCTGAAAGAGGAGCGATCG
The DNA here is from genome assembly GCA_031392105.1 of Acidobacteriota bacterium. Taxonomy (GTDB): domain Bacteria; phylum Acidobacteriota; class Blastocatellia; order Pyrinomonadales; family Pyrinomonadaceae; genus OLB17. The sequence continues at coordinate 3,032 of JANMUW010000122.1, forward strand.
TTATGAAATCAGCTACGGAATTTTCAAAACGCAGAAGCCTGAAGTTGGCGATCATCGTTGGGGCGTTTCTTTTGCTCGCCGGCTTTGCCTGGTCCGATGTGCGAAATCGCCCAGAGCGCGTCGAGGGGTCGTCGATGACGGAAGCCGATATTGCGATCGCACCGGATCCCGAAAAGGCTAAAGCCGCGTTTAAGGAAGCAGCTAAGGTTTTCTTTTCCGCCAGGTGCGCGAATTGCCATCCGGCGAGCGATACACCAACGCAGGGTGATGCAATGGAGCCGCACACAATGGGCGTGACCCGTGGCAAAGATGGCCACGGCGTGTACGGTCAGAAGTGTACCACCTGTCACCAAAATGAAAATCTCGCGGGCGAGCACATGCCGCCCGGCACCTCGAAGGATTGGCACATGCCTCCGGCGGACCAGAAGATGGTCTTTCAAGGACTCACTCCCGGTCAACTCTGCCGCAACTTTAAGGACCCGTCTAAAAATGGCGGTCACAAGACGCTCGCCGCGGCGATGGATCATGTGCAGAAGCGAGATCCGCTTGTGACATGGGCTTGGGAACCAGGCAATGGCCGAACAGTACCGCCGATGGGCCTCGAACCATTTCTTGCGAAAGTTCAGGAGTGGGTTGATAACGGCGGCGCGTGTCCCGATTAGATCGACCTGCGAAAATTATATACGGCGGCTTTGTTACGTTATCGCGACAGGCCGCATTTTTTTCACGATAGATGAAAGAGATCAAAGAAATTCTCGAACGAGTTTCCGTGTTCGGGCCGAACGAGCGGGCGATCCTGGCGACCGTTGTGGATGTTCGGGGTTCGGGCTATCGCCTGCCCGGCGCCCGGATGCTGATGCTTGAGGAAGGGGCAACTTTCGGAATGGTGTCGGGTGGATGCCTCGAGGCCGATGTCCTGGAACGGGCGAAGAAAATCTTGAAGAGTGGCCGCTCCGAGGTTTTCACATACGACACGACGAATGATGAGAACTCAGTCTTCAGCCTGAACATGGGCTGCCGAGGCGTGATACGTATCCTGCTCGAGTCGGTGGATCGCGAGAATATTTTACTGACGAATCTTCGAGGCGTTCGCGATGATCGAAAAGAGAGAACGATGGCGACCCTGATCTCTTCCGCCGTCAACTCAGAATTGGGTGGACGTTTCTACTACGAAGGCGAAGGACAATTCACATCCGACAAACTTCCCTCTGCTTTAGAGAAATTGCAGGATCTGCGGGACGAATGCGCGAGCTTTCACGATGCCGGTAAGGATTACGATTTTCGCACATTCGAAACGCCGGCAGGTACTTTTGAATTTGCATTCGAATCGATGCGGCCGCCCGTTTCACTGCTTCTTTTCGGCGCGGGTGCCGACGCAATACCGCTTGCAAAGATCGCGTCGGATCTGGGATGGCATTCGACCGTTTTTGATCACCGACCTGTCTTTCTTTCTTTCGAAAGAGCGGTTTGCCGAAGCGGATACGCTTATTCTGCACAATGACGAAAATCCGATCGAACCCATCGCGGGCGATCCGCTCACCGTGGCGGTCATCATGACGCATAACTACGAACACGATACACGGATCCTTCCGATTCTGTTGAGATCGAACGTTGCGTATATTGCCGCACTCGGGCCG
>JANMUW010000147.1:0-1909 GCA_031392105.1 Acidobacteriota bacterium
GCCGAGCTTTCGAGTTTTCAGCTCGAGACGATCAAGGATTTCCGTGCGAACGTCGCGATTTGTTTGAATGTAACGCCGAATCATCTTGACCGGTACGAGTCGTTCACCGATTACGCCATCGCAAAGCACCGAATCTTTATGAACCAGACGGCGGACGATCTCGCTGTTCTGAACGCGGACGACGAGATCACTGCAAGCTGGACGAAAGGCTTGAAGGCACACGTTTCGATGTTCAGAATCCGACGTGAACTCGACGAAGGGTTGTTCCTTCGCGGACGTGATCTGGTATCGCGATCCAACGGTAAGGAGAAGGTGCTGACGACACGTGACAATATCTTTTTGCGCGGCCTGCATAATGTCGAGAACGTGCTCGCATCGCTCGCCGCGGGGCTCGCGTGCGGAGCATCATCCGAATCGATGCGAGAGACGATTGCCAATTTTAAGGGGGTCGAGCATCGGATCGAGTTTGTCTCGGAGGTCGGCGGCGTGAAGTTTTATAACGATTCGAAAGCGACTTCGGTCGATGCAACGCTGAAAGCTCTCGAAGCGTTGTCGGAAAGCGATGGAAAGGTTGTTTTGATTCTCGGCGGACGCGGAAAGAATGCCCCGTATGCTCCGCTGATCCCGTTGATCGAGGAGTCGGTTAGAGCATTGGTATTGATCGGTGAAGACGGGGATAACATCGATTCGCAGCTTCGCGGGACCGCGGAGATCGTTCGTGCTCAGTCTATGGAAGATGCGGTAGTGAAAAGCTTCGCGACAGCTAAACCGGGCGATGCTGTTCTGCTTGCTCCGGCTTGCGCAAGTTTCGATATGTTCAAGAGTTTTGAGGAACGCGGGAAGGTTTTTAAGGCCTCAGTCATGAGTCCGGGGCTAGCTGCAAAAATTAAGGCCACACGCGTGGAAGGCGTTGGATAGGATCGAAGTTTGACGGTCGGTTTGATGTTGAGGTGTCTATGAAAAAATACTTCGTTCTGTCATTGGTTTTACTCGTGCTTGCCGCTCCTGCGTGTAAACCGCCGAGTTCCGCGAACGGAGACACCAGCCAGTCAAAGGAAACCGCACCTGACACTTCAGATCCCAATGCAAAGGCAGCGTTCCTCAAGGCGGCGCGCAAGTTCATCGAGCTTCCCTCGGTTACAGCAAGGGCGGATTGGGTTAGAACCTATGGCGGCAAAGAGTTAACAAACAGCCAACAGCTCGATTACATCGCACCCAATAGATTTCGTACCAAATGGCTTGTCAAACTTGGAGAACCAGATCAATTGGAATACATCGGTATTGCCAAGACCGTGTACGCCAAAACGTGCTGGCTCTGTCCCGGAGGAGCCAAGTGGGTGAAATTTTCCGAGGGCGTCGAGTTGAATAGCTTACGGGATCCATTCACAGAGAAGTGTTTGAGAAGGCTGTCCGATGTTAAGTACGAAGGCGAGGACACTATCGACGGGAGAAAAACATCCGTCTATTCCTACAAAAATCAGGTGTTCATGCCGCTTCTCGACGAAGGGGACTATATGACCCGATCATCATGCAAAATTTGGATTCGGCAAGATAAAGAGGTGCCCCTCAAGTTGCACGCCGAGTTCAGTGATTCCTCGGTGAAGTCTTTGGATATTGTGTTCGACGTTGAAACGTCGGTAAAGATCGAAGCCCCGGCGGTCAGCGAATGATTTTGTGGCGGTAGCGAATTCAAGGGACTTTCGGTCACTAGGCACCCGACGAATGATCAGCAGGATAAAAACAGATTGGTTTATGTTCGCACTGGCGGCAGGGTTAGCCCTGTTTGGGGCGATGATGGTTTATAGCGCGTCGGCGATGATCGCGGTGCGGGAGTCTGGCGGGGCGTCGCAGTTTACTTATTTCTATAAGCAGTTCGGATTTACCCTGGTCGGCTTGTTGGTAATGTTCA
>JANMUW010000265.1:0-2469 GCA_031392105.1 Acidobacteriota bacterium
AAGATCGCAATAGTCGGCGGAAGCACGCTGTACCCGCTATCCGAGCTTGTCGCGCATTCGATCGCGACATCGGTTGGACCTGTCCAGATGTTGACCGGCGAGTTTAACAACTTCAGATCCGAACTACTCGAGAGCTCAACAGAATTAGATGCCTTCGGACCGACTCTCTTCATAATCATCCCGGATGAGAAATCGTGTTCCTATTCCGGTTCCTTGTCTGACTCAAAAATAGAAGTTCAGGATGAGGCGGAGAAACTGTCGGAGCAACTTCTTCAATTGTGCGAAGCGGCGCATTCAAGGCATCGGGCCGAGATCATTCTGTGCAATTTCCTACCGTCGCCCTTCCATGATCTGGGTGAATTTGGCTCGAAAAGCCATGCTTCGGATTGGAATTTCAAACGGGCAGTGAACATGGCGTTGGTCGAACGATCACCAAATTACGTTCACGTCTGTGACCTCGAATTTCTTGCTTACCGGCTTGGGGCTCTTACGTCGCGCGACGAACGGTCCTGGTTTGAAAGTAAACAGGCGTTCTCTCCGCCGATGCAGGTTGCTATCGCACAAGAAGCCGCACACATCATTGCATCCTTAAAGAGAACTCCGAAAAAGGTCCTTGTTCTCGATCTTGACAACACTCTCTGGGGCGGCGTGGTTGGTGACGACGGGATCGAAGGAATCGAGATCGGCGATACGTCTCCGCGTGGTGAAGCATTCAAAGCATTTCAGTCATACATCCTCTCGTTGATCGATCGCGGGATTTTACTGGCGGTCTGTAGCAAGAACGATCATGAGATCGCTATGGAACCATTTCGCGTCCATCCCGAGATGGTGTTACGCGAGGAACATTTCGTCTCGTTCAAAGCCAATTGGGAGCCAAAGGCAGCGAACCTGATCGAGATGGCGGCGGAACTTTCGTTGGGACTCGACAGCTTTATTTTCGTCGATGACAACCCGGCTGAAATCGAGATCGTTAACCAGTTTGCTCCAGACGTGACAACGATTCTGCTTTCGGATGACCCGGCGCAGTATGTTCGCGAACTGCAGGAGTCGAGGCTCTTCGAACGGTCGGTGATCACGACCGAGGATTCGGACCGCACCAAGCAATACCGGCAGCAGGCCAAGCGACGGCAACTCGAGAGCTCTGTTGTCGACATGGATTCATATCTCGAATCGCTCGAGATGGTCGGCACGATCCGAAATTTCGATCGGCTTGATGTTCCACGCATCTCACAACTGATCAATAAGAGCAACCAATTCAATTTGACGACGATACGCAGAACTGAGGCGGAGGTAGAGTCTCTGATCGGAGATCCGGATTGTCAGGCATTTACGGTCCGGCTTACGGATCGCTTTGGCGATCATGGGCTGATATCGATCGTGATATGTCGAACTGTTGGCGAGCGTGTTCTCGAGATCGATACGTGGCTCATGAGCTGCCGTGTCCTGAAGCGTCAAGTCGAGCACGAAGTCTTGAATGAGATCGTGCGGCGCGCTAAAGCCTCGGGATATGATGTAATTCGGGGCCGTTACCAGCCCACCGCAAAGAACGGAATGGTCCGCGACCTATTGCCTTCGTTGGGGTTTCGAACGGAACGATCCTGCGAGCAAGGATCTGAATTTGAGTTACCCGTCGATGAATTTGAGAACCCGCGCACATTTATCGCGGTAAGCGTTGATCCTATCCATCATGCAAAGCAAAGAACACATACTAGAACGGCTACAGTCAATCTTTGACGACATATTCCTCGACGAAGTGGTCATCACACCGGAGCTATCGGCAAACGACGTCGAAGAATGGGATTCGCTCCTTCACATCTCGCTCGTCGTCGCCGTCGAGGAGGCGTTTGGCATACGGTTTCGCGTCGGTGAAGTTGAATCAATGCGCAACGTTGGAGAGTTTGCGAGCCTGATAGAAAACAGGCTCCTCGGAAGCAATGTTTAATCCTGACCGCGACTGGGCGTGGCGTGGTGCCGCGGAACCAGGCCATAAGGGTGATCTGATCCAGCCCCCATTTGCCTCACGTGCACAGGCGGTCTTTTTTATTTCGGTGGTTATGTTTGCGCTCGGTTTGCCGTTCATGATCGACCGATCCGGGTTGGTGTCGCGGCCGGATTCTTATGATCTTGTTGCGGCACAGCACGGAGGGTTCAGCTTTGCGAAGCATGAGATCTTCGAAGTTTCCGATGACATTGATCTGCTCTTTGTAGGCAGCTCGGTTCTCTTTAGCGGGATCGACACGCCGGAGGTGCAAAAAGAACTGTCCGCTTCGCTTGGGCGCGAAGCGCGTGTCCGAACGTTCGGACACTATTTCAATAGTTTTGACATAACGTACATGCAGGTCAAAGACCTTCTCGAACAAAAGCGCGTCCGAATGCTCGCGGTGTCGGTGCCGCGGATGAAATACACCGATGGCCCGAGTTCGCTGGCACACTGGTTCATTCGTTATGGCGAGAGCCGAGAGGTGATGG
>JANMUW010000297.1:0-7648 GCA_031392105.1 Acidobacteriota bacterium
CGTCAAGGACGTCGTCCAGGTACCGGCGAAAAAAGATAAGCAGGATCAGAAGGCCGATGCCCTTTGACGCTTCTTCAAAAATCGGTGCCGAAAGAACACCTCCGGCGATCTGGCCGGCGCCTTCTCCAAGGCTTGCTTCGAAGGCGATCGCCACGATCGAGTTGACCACGATCGAAAAGATCACGGCGACAAGGGCTCCCCACGCGAACGCCAACGACAAAAGCCAGAGCGGTTCGGGGTCATAACGGTCGAGCCAGATCAGTGGCAGCAGATATAGCATCGCCGGCACGAACGCGACGACCGCAGCGACGATCGCCGGACCGATCCCCACGCTCAGGAACATGATCGCAACGACGACGAGGGCCATGAAGACGATTGCAAAGATGGTGAATCCGATCCCGACGTACCGACCAGTACGGCTCGGCTCGGGCACAGCCTCGAGTTGGCCCAGGCCGATGTTCGTCATCGAATTCTGAAAATTATCGGTGTGATGTTGCGCGACCTGCTGGATCTGCTGAAACTGGGCCGCCGCAGGGTCGGCAAGCTGAGCCGACTCGTCGATCTGGACCGAAGCCATGACACCTTGCCTGCCAAACTGGATAGCGTCGCCTGACACGATCTTGACCCGCTGGATCTTGTCGCCGTTAACCAGTGTGCCGTTGAGACTGCTGTTGTCGCTGAGAAAAAAGCCGTCCGATTTAGCTTCGATAAAGGCATGCTGTTTCGAAGCGATCCGGTCGGTTCGAGGGTCGAATCGGACGCTGCAGTTTTCGCCGCGTCCGATCGTTAGAAAGCCGCTCTCGAGTTCGTAAACCCGGCCGGCGAGTGAGCCGGAGTTCACCGTCAGACGCAATTTCATACAGCAATCATAAAAACAAAAGACCCAAAGTCAAGCTCTTAACTTTGGGTAATGGTTCACTTTGAAAATGGCCGATTCCTGTTCCGTTTATTCCGTGCGTTCCGTGTATTCGGTGGTTCTTGCTCGCAAGATAACCACGGAATACACGGAAAACATGAAGAAGCCACAGATAAGAAAAGCAAAAACCAATGATTGCACGGTGTCGCATACTACCCACCGGCGTTTACTCAAACTGACCCACTACCTAACTTTGAGTCTGTCGAGATCTCGATCAATCGTTTGATTACTGAGGCTGAACCGACGACGGCGAAGGCCGGTCGCCGGAGGTTCCAAATTCCCTCACCACAAAACCGGCATTAGTGCTGTTCAGTCGATACCAGACGTTGGTGCTCGGCCGAAAGACCGCGAGATCGCTTTTGCCGTCACCGTCATAATCAGCCGGGATCGGCATGTCTTCCTCAATCCCGAATTGATAGGCGGTAAAAGCTCCGTTCGACGAGTTCACGCGATACCACACGCCGGTCGACGGGCGATAGACAGCAAGATCGGAACGACCGTCGCCGTCAAAATCCGCAAACATTGGTTTGTCGCCAGTCGCGCCAAATCCTGAATACGAAGGATTGCCCGAAGAACTTTGCAGAATGTACCAGACTCCGTTGGACGGACGCCATGCGACGAGATCAGCCTTGCCGTCGCCATCGTAATCGCCGCTAAAAACCTTGTCAGTCGCGGCTCCCCACTGGGCGTAACGAATGCCCGCGGTGCTCTGATTGATGTACCAGACGCCGTCCGAAGGACGCCATACCGCAATATCCGTCTTTCCGTCTCCGTCGTAATCTGCCGCAACCGGAACGTCGCCGGCAAGTCCGAACTGGATCGCCGGACGCGACCCGTTCGAGCTCAGGACGAACCACCACGTGCCCGTGCTCGGGCGGAATATCGCATTGTCGGTCTTGCTGTCGCCGTCGTAATCACCAGGCGTAATGATGTCGCCCGGCAATCCCCAGTTCAGAGTCGATTGCGAACCGTCGGAACTCTTCTCAACCACCCAATCGCCGGTCGACGGTCGAAAGACGGAAAAGTCGGTTCTGCCATCGCCGTCAAAATCGGAGACCCTGTTCTTTGTCGCGACACTGACCACGTAAAGCCCAGTGGCGAGATCGCCAAGCAGCACCTTATCCTCACCAAGGAACGGAAAGACCGCCCAATTGCCGTTGTAACCGGAGATCTGCTGATTCGTGAGACGGTCGATGCCGCAAACGACGTCATCCGGGCGGAACCTGCTGTTTGCCTGTCTTACTTCGCGAAGGTCTTCTTCAGTGAACTGAGCAGGCCAGGTGTCGTACTGGCCGATAAATACCGGAGTGGCCGGTAGCGAGATGTCGAAGACGACCGTGCCTGCCTGGTACCATGCGACGTATAGTTTATTGCCCATTACTACCGGATTGTGCGGAGTAACGGCGACAATTCCGAGGTCGGCCATTGATATACGATTAACCATCGTGGGCGTGATCGGATTCGAAACATCGTAAACCCGGATGTCGCCCGGATTAGTTGCGGCACTGTCACCTATCTCACGAGCACTGTACAGGTAGTTTCCGTCTTCGCTTGTCCAGGCACTGTGATTCGAATTGAATCCCACCGGAACAAAACCAAGAAGCGTCGGGGTCTGCGTCGCTATATTCCCAATGTCGAAAATGTCTATTCGCGAGCTGGCACTAAATCCCGAAAGGTACATTTTGTTACCGCGAATGTGCATGGCGTGTACCCACCCGCTATCACTTGAAAGAAAATTCCACTTAAGTACGGCGGCCGCAGGATCTGTGATGTCTATAATTCTAAGGTTCCGATTGCCCGTGCTGTTGGAGTTCTCAAGTAGATACCGTCGTCCCCCCTGATCAAAGACCATCATCTCGTGGATCGTAGGATAACCGCCGCCATTGGCCGCATTCACGATACCCAACAGCACGGGTGAAGCCGGATTTGTCAGATCGACGATGTGAACCCCGCCAGTGTTCCCGGTCCCGAAATATCCACGATTGCCGATTACGATCGCCTCGAGAAATTGGAGATTCGCTCCGGGATTGTAATGGCTATAGAGCGTCGGAGCGTCGGGATTTGAAACGTTGATGATGAGCACGCCCCGGCAATTGTAAGAACCCATCACCGCAATGTTCCCATCCGCGTAGATGTCGGCGAACTTAAGAGTGGTTGACCCCGTGCATGTCGGGTTGAAATTTGATCGAAGACGTACAGGCGCGGCCGACGATTCAATCGCGAAAACACACAGACCCAACAAAACCGAGGTTAAAAGAAGCTTTTTCATTTTTTGTTTGACGGGCATTACGGATGCCACCGGACGATATGCGCAGTCCATGACTGCTGATACAGAACTTTGCCGCTGATTATACTACAGAAAGGCTGGGAGAACGGATTGGTGGAGAATTTTTCTTAGAGATCCCTACGAGGCGACCTGATCGCGGCTGGCTTCGCGCATCACAAGGTCGAACGTCCCTGGATCGACTTTTCGGAATCGACGGTTTCGGTTTAGCGAGACGGCGACGGAGATCGTGGGGTTATTTCCCTTGAATTCCATACCGCCTGCGACCAGAAGGTTATAAAGCTCGTTCACATGAAGCGGCTTCCCCGCCTCGCGCAAAAGCAGCGTGCATGCCTGGGTGATCGTCCTGTCGGAAAATCGATGACTGATCGGTTCAATGTTGTGTGTCCGTGATGGAACTCCGCCGCGATTCTGATTAATATACGCCACGGAATTCGGGCGATATGCAGATACCGGTTGGGCCTTCTCGTTGCGATTCTGCCTCGAAGCCGGGCGACGATCGTAATCGTCTTCGATCCGCATCGTCTTTCCGATATTCAAGGTGCGGTTGCCGGAACGCATTGTGACGAGCAAACTATCGATCGCGGATTCGGTTTGGGCCGCGCTGTTTTCTAGCGCCGTGATCTCTTCGCGAAGGTGCTCGGACTCCACCTCAACTTCACGCAGCCTTGCCATCAGACGGCTCTGAGCATTGCGCGTCTGACGGAGACTTTGTTCAAGTGTTGCTATAAGGTTTTCGTCGAGCATTGTTTGGAAAGAGTTCAGGTATCTACATGAGTTGCATCGGCTGGATATTAGGAGGCGGAACTTATGCTAACTGTTTCTGTCGATTACAAAGTTCGGAATCTCATCCAGAGCAAGACGATACTCCGTTTCCGGTAAAATATCAAGATTTTTTCTGGCGGCAACAGCAAAGGAGTGGGCGATCTCGCGAATTGAATCAAGCGTTCCCTTCTCGGCCAATCTCGCCGATATCGAGGCCCGGGTAGCCTCATCGTAAACGCCGTCGTACATCACGCGTTCAAGTTCTTCGCGGATGCCCGGATCGCTTTCCTGGAGCAAAATCAGCGGGAGCGTGATCTTGCCTTCGAGCAGGTCAGCACCGGCTGCTTTTCCTAATGCCCGCTCATCGGCCGTAAAGTCCAACACATCGTCGGCCAGCTGGAACGCGATGCCGAGATTCATCCCGTATTCGCGGAGAGCTATCTGTTCATCGTGACCGGCATCGCCGAGGATCGCGCCAATCTCGGCGCAGCCCGAAAACAGATACGCAGTCTTTCGACGAAGAATGTCGTAGTATTCGTCGCGAGTGATCGCTGTATTCCCGATCATCGTAAGCTGGATCAGCTCGCCCTCGGTCATCTTCCGCGTAAGCCGCGTAAGGATGTCGAGGATCTCAAGCGAACGCTCTTTAAGCGACGTCTCGAATGCCGACATGTAAAGCCAATCGCCCATCAAGACCGCCGCCTGATTCCCGAACTTTGCATTCACCGACGCCCGGCTTCGGCGAAGATCGGCGTTGTCGATGATGTCGTCGTGGACAAGAGTCGCAGTGTGCAGCATCTCCATAACGGTTGCCAACCGGATCGAGTTGTCGCTCGCGCCATCGCCGCCAACCGCATGGGTTGCAAGAACAACGAGCGCAGGCCGCACACGCTTGCCGCCCGACTGACGCAAATAGTCGCCAAGATAATTGATCACCTGAACGTTAGAGCTCGCCTGGCGTTCAAATTCCGCCTCGACCAGAGCCATCTCGGACTTGATCAGATTAAATATCTTGCGAGCCGCATTCTGCGGCAACAGCTCTTCTTTTGTCGCGACAAAAGTTTGCATTAGTTGGTCCGGTAATTATCGAATTGCATATCGATCCCGAAGTCTTTGGCTTTCAGCTTCGCGATCACGTCCTGGAGCGTATCGCGGTCCTTACCCGAGATGCGGACGGTCTCCCCCTGAATTGATGCCTGAACTTTAAGCTTGGAATCCTTGATGAACTTCACGACTTCTTTCGCTTTCTCGATCGGAATTCCCTGCTGGATCTTTACCAGTTGACGGACCGTTCCGCCCGCGGCCGGCTCTATCTTTTGATAGTCCAAGGCCTTGAGCGAGATCCCGCGTTTGACGAGCTTGCCCTGAAGGATGTCGTTCATGTTGCGAAGCTTCGTCTCGTCCTCGGCCGAAAGCATCAAGTCCTTCTGCTCCAACTCGACCGCCGCCTTACTGCCTTTGAAATCGAACCGCTGCGAGATCTCCTTCGTCGTTTGGTTCAACGCATTGCCGATCTCCGCGTAGTCGGTCTTCGAAACTATGTCGAATGAATTTTCCTTTGCCATATCAGTATTTTGCCACAGAGCACACAGACGCGGACAGGCGACTGCTGAAGTATATCGGGCGTTCTTAGTAATGAATCAAAATATCTAGGACTTCTCTGTGTGCTCTGTGGCTAATCTGATACGAAAGAAATCGAGGAAGTTACGCGTCGTCTGCTCAGCCAGCACTTCAAACTCAACGCCGTAGAATTCAGCCAAGAACCTCGCGGTATGTTCGACATAAGCCGGTTCGTTACGTTTCCCACGAAATGGAACCGGCGTGAGAAACGGGCAGTCGGTCTCAACCAGAAGCTTGTCCATCGGAACAACACGGGCGGCGTCACGCAAGTTCTCAGCTTTTTTGAATGTCACGTTTCCGGCGAACGAGATCAGAAATCCGAGCTGCATCAGCGCCTCAGCCATCTCCGGCGTGCCGCCAAAGCAATGCATGATCCCGCCACGAAAGCTCTCATTTTCAGTTCTCAGTTTTTCGTTTTCAGTTTTTCCGGAGCATTCTTCCAGAAGTATTCCGATCGTCTCGTCGTTGGCATCGCGGCTATGAATGACGATGGGAAGATCGAGCGCACGTGCCGTCCGGATCTGTCTACGAAAAACGTCCTCCTGGACGTCGCGGGGACTGTGATCGTAATAGAAGTCCAATCCGATCTCTCCCCAGGCAATAACCTTCTCGGACTTCGCCAACTCTTTGAGATGTTCTTCCGCTTTGTCGTCGTATAACTTCGCGTCGTGCGGATGTACACCGACGCTAGCGTACACGTTGTCGTAAGTCTCAGCGACAGCGACGGCTTTTCGAAAATCATCCGAATGCGGATCTCCCGTTCCGATATTCAGCATCGCCGCTACCCCAGCGTCTATCGCACGCTCGACGACTTCGTCGCGGTCCTCATCGAACGCATCTCCGTCGATATGGCAATGAGAGTCGACGAGGGTCATTTCAATCGAGCTCCGACTTTCACATCCTCAAGAAAAGTAGCGAGCGCGGGTGTGTCTTCTTCATTAAGCGACGCCGCGCAGATCATTCCCTGCGATTCGAGCCCGCGCATTTTGCGCGGCTTCAGGTTCGCGACGACGACGACCTTGCGGCCGATCAATTTCTCGAGTTCGTAATATTCTGCCAGTCCCGCGAGTATCTGCCGTGGTTCGGCCTCACCAAGATCTACTTCGAAGCGCAAAAGCTTGTCCGCCTTCGGCACGCGCTCCGCAACCTTGATCTCACCGACACGAAGCTCAACCTTCAGGAAGTCATCGATCGTGATGAAATCTTCGCTTTCTGCTTGTTCGTCGTTCGTTGTTCGTTGTTCGTTGTTCGCCGTTCCGACAAGAATTTCACCAGGCTCAACGGGTGACTTCTGACTACTGATTTCTGAATTCGCTTTGATCTCACTCATAACTCTACTCTTTTCAATTCTCGGAAATACCGATTCGGTTTCGCCGATCGCAGTTCCCGGCTCAAGACCGCCCCAATTCAAACTGGCCGGATCGAGCTTCGAAACATCATCACTTAAGCCGATCTGCCGGTAGATCTTCTCCGAAGATTCCGGCATCACCGGGTACAACATGACGCTCAGCCAACGGAGCGTTTCCGCGGCGCGATAGAGAACCGCATTCAGCGTCTCGCTTTGCTTTTCGTCGTTCGCCAGCACCCACGGTTTTGTGTCGGTGATCATCTTGTCGATCCTCGCGATCACCGACCAAAGGATCTCGAGCGCCTGGCTGAAATCGAAATTCTCAAAACGCCGGATGAACTCATCGCGGGCGTGCTCGAGAACCGAAACGATCTCACCGCCATCCGGATCGAGGCCGGCGCGTCGCGCATGGATGTAATTTTCCTCGGCGATCTTTCCGCTCGGAGTTTGACCGTCTCGATACTTCGAGATCATCGAGAAAGTCCGTGCCGCCAGATTCCCGAGGCCGCTCGCCAGGTCCGCGTTCGCGCGGTCGATCAGATTCTCGTATCCGAACTTTCCGTCCTGCCCAAACACCATGTCGCGAAGAGCAAAGTATCGCACGGCATCAACCTGGAAATGCTCATGAAGAACATCAACCTCGATGACGTTGCCCAACGTCTTCCCCATCTTCTTGCCGTCAGCATCGAGCCACATGCCGTGTGCGTAGACGGTC
>JANMUW010000318.1:0-9623 GCA_031392105.1 Acidobacteriota bacterium
CGCAAAGACGCAAAGAAATCGGAAATTTAAAAATGACCGACTAGCGAAAGCCGCGGGCTGGTTTTCCCGACGGTGAATTTGATAGTTCGGCGCCGATACGCGATAGTTTTAGATTCACGATGGCGGAAAATTATTTCGGAAAAGAAGCGGCGGTTACGAGAGGCGCATTGATACCCACGGAGAAGGTTGACTGCCCCCTTTGCGATCGCGCTCCGGTTGAGTTTGCCATTGACTATCAAGGATTTCATCTCTGTAGATGTGCCGAATGCGGACTGCAATTCCAAAGCCCGCGCCTTAGTTTTGAAGATCTCGCGAATAAAGTTTACACCGAAGATTATTGTCCGGGACACGAAGAATCCGCGAACGACACGGCATACACTCGCCAGCTCAAGAACTTCGAATCTCTTGTCGGGAAAAAGGGACGCGTGCTCGACGTCGGGTGCGGAAACGGATCGTTCCTCGAGTTCGCCCGGCAAAGGGGTTGGGAGACATTCGGGGCGGATATACGCCTTTCACCTGAAACTGCGAATCTGACTTGTCCCTTATTCGAAGGACGTCTCCCGGATATCGATTTTGGCGGAGCAAAGTTTGATGTGATTCGGTTCAATCACGTCATCGAACATTTGCAGAATCCTCTGGTCGAGCTTGCTCGTTGCCGTGAACTGTTGAATCCCGGCGGGATCGTTTTTGTAGGCGTGCCGAATCTCGCCGGTGTAAGTCCGAGGATCAAGAACTTTCAGAGTCGTCTCGGCATCAAAAAGAAGCGGTGGCGACACTACGCCGCGACACATCACTTATATTTCTTCACGCCTGCGACCCTTAAGAGGATGATCGACAAGGCTGGCTTTTCAGTGAGGTTTTGGGAAACTCCGGTCGATAAGGATTATGGAAAGGTCGGCGGCTTACTTTACAAAAGGTTGATCGAACAAACACGCTCCGGCAGCATTCTCGATTTTTATATCACACCGCAGTAACTGCTTCGGCTTCTGTGCGCCCAACCAAGAACAGGTACGAATACATCACGACGCCGGTGAGAATTCCGGTCCCAAACTTAAATGCCGCCGGCAGTGCCGATGGCGAAATAAAACCTTCGATCAACCCGGCGATGACGAGCAGACAGGCACAGCCAATAACGATCTTTGCCGCCTCCATTCCCTTCTTCTTCAAAGCTTGAGCACGCGTGCGATCGCCGGGATTAATGATCGCGTACCCGATCATCATGCCTGCTCCGCCGCAGAAACAAACAACCGAAATCTCGATCACACCGTGTCCGACGACGAAGGTAGCGAGGTCGGCACCGAATGCCGGATTCAGTTTGTAGCACGCACCGAAAACGCTACCGACGTGTGCGCCGAAAAACGCGATGTCGTAGAACGCCCCGACGCCAAGCAAAGCTCCCATTGCGAAAGCGCGAATGCTGACAAGGATGTTGTTCGACATGATGAAGCTCGCACCGATCTGGTTCGACTCGTTAAGTGAAAGCCACCAGCGTTCTCCGGATTGAATGTTGTCGACGACGCCGGAGAGATAGACAAAGTGGGTGAAATCGGTGTCGATCCACGTCGCGATAAAGCCAAGTATCGCGAACAGGACAAACGTCCCTCCGGCAAGGGCCATGTATTTCCAATTGTCGCGAAACGTTCGTGGAAACTCGCGCAAAAAGAATTTCCCGACAATGCTCGCTCCTTCGCCTTCGGCCCGGTAGATCTTGCCGTGCGCCCGGATGACGAGACTGTTCAGATAATTTACGAGCTTCGGATCACGTGTCTCAGCACGCGCGATCGCCAGATCGGTCGCGGCCCGCCGATACAACTCGCCAAACTCGCGCACTTCAATCTTCGACAAGCCTTTAAGTGACGTTCCCTGCAGCAGGCCGAGAAGGTCCTCCAGACGTCGCCAATTGTCTTTTCGCTCATCGATAAAACGATTCATCTGATTTTGGATTTTAGATTTTGGATTTTGGATTAGCAAACTACTCCGATCCGGGATTTCACTCAAAGCTCGCGGAGAGGGATTCACGCAGAGCCCGCAGAGTTCGCAGAGTTCGCAGAGGAAGAGAAGAATAAATGTGTTTCCTGGCTCTTCCTCTGCGAACTCCGCGAGCTTTGCGTGAAATCTACCGGCTGAAAACTCATCGAGTTTGCTAATCCAAAATCCAAAATCTAAAATCCAAAATACAAAGTGTCAGACGAGGCAAAGAAATATCACGAAGAGGATGCGATCGGGAAAACTTACGATTTCCGCGTCGCCCGCCGTCTCGCGCGATATCTCAAGCCGTATTGGAGAACGGTTGCTGCCGCACTGACGCTGACGCTGCTCACGAACATTCTCGTCAGCACGCAGCCGTACTTCACTAAAGTTGCAGTCGACGACTTTATCACTCCGAAAAGGATTGACGGGGTTTGGCTTTTTGCTCTCGTATTTTTCGGTGTCTTTGTCTTCAGGTTCATATTCTCATACACGCAGGAAGTGCTCTTAAATCACGTCGGTCAACGCGTGATGTTCGATCTGCGTACCGAAATATTTACGAAGCTGCAGCGGCAGGAAGTTGCGTATTACGATCGTTATCCCGTCGGCCGGATAATCACGCGCCTGACATCCGACGTAGATGCGCTCAACGAGCTCTTCACGTCCGGTGTGATCGATGTCCTCGGCGATCTCGTGATCATCTTCGCGATCATCGGGATGATGTTCTGGCTCGACTGGAAACTCGCGCTTGTTTCGCTGATCACTGTTCCACTCCTGTTCGCCTGCACGAACTGGTTTCGTAAACATGCACGAAACGGCTTTGACCGGGTCCGTACGCGCAACGCACGGCTCAATGCTTTTTTGCAGGAGTACATTTCAGGCGCGCAGACCGTGCAGTTGATGAACGCGGAAGGAAAAGCGAACGGCCGTTTCCGGGAGATCAATGACGACTATCGAAACGCGAACATAGAGACGATCTATTACTATTCCGTTTTTTATCCTCTTGTCGATTTCATCGGTACCCTCGGGATTGCTCTCGTTATCGCCGCCTTTGGATACGAGTATCTCATTGGTGTGTCTGCTGCAGGCTCGGCCCTAAAGATCGGGCTTCTGGCTTCGTTCATTCAATATTCGTTACAGCTTTTCCAACCGATCCGCGATCTCTCGGACAAGTTCAATGTTCTCCAGGCCGCGATCGTGGCGTCGCACAGGATATTTATCCTGCTCGATCTTGAGATCGACATCAAGAGTCCGGCGACACCCAAAAAGAGCGGCAAAGCACTCGGCGAGATCGAGTTTCAAAACGTCTGGTTCGCTTACAAGGAAAATGAATGGGTTCTGAAAGATGTTTCGTTCAAGATGAACATCGGCGAGAGTATCGCGTTGGTTGGAGCGACCGGATCAGGAAAGACGACCGTGACGAACCTGCTGATGCGTTTCTACGATGTGCAGCAAGGGAAAATACTGCTCGACGGCGTCGATGTTCGCGATTGGAACCTGCATGACCTGCGATCTAATTTTGCGGTCGTGCTGCAGGACGTCTTTCTTTTCAGCGGATCGATCGAGAACAATATCCGGCTCGGCCGAAAAGATATCGACGGCGGCCGCATTCGCTGGGCGGCAAAAGAAGTTCGGGCCGACGACTTTATTCAGGAGTTGAACGGGGGCTACAAATTCGAAGTTCGTGAGCGCGGTGCGGGATTGTCAGTCGGACAGAAACAATTGATTTCGTTCGCTCGAGCTCTGGCGTTCGATCCGACGATCCTGATCCTCGATGAAGCAACAAGCTCGATCGACACCGAAACGGAACAGTTGATCCAGCAAGCCGTTAATCGCGTGATGGACGACCGGACGTCCCTTGTCGTTGCTCACCGGCTGTCGACGATCCAAAAATGCGATAGGATAATGGTCTTTCATCACGGAGAACTTCGCGAATCCGGCACACACAACGAATTGCTGACGGCGCGAGGCCTTTACTGGAGGCTGTATCAGTTACAGTATTCCGAAGGGAAAATTCATGTATCTGAATCCGGTTTGATCGCGGCCGACCCCGCCATCGAGTCCGGTGTTTAACTGCCGATCTCGCGAAAAATCAAAGCTAGGTTAACAAGCTGCGTTTTATCTATAATAGGATTCGTATATGCATCCTGCGGTCTCGAACGAGGAATTCTTAAGCCAGTACGAAGCGCGCATTAATGAGCTTTTTGAGCTCTGCGCACAAAATGCGCCTAATTTTTCGGTGACCGCGGAACGCTTCAACGCGTCCGTCAACAAATCGCTGCTGAGATTCGCCGGAGCATTGCCGGAGCCTGCGACGCGAGAAGAGACGCTTGAATTTCTCAGTCTGCTTCAGGCTGACGATCTCTTTATGGCTCTCGCGTGTGCCGATGGGAACGAGCGGGCGTGGTGGGAGTTCGACCAGCAGTATCGAGGTTACCTGGAACGACTCGCGCGACATCTGGCCAAGACCGAAGGCGATGCTCAGGAAGTCATCGATTGTGTTTACGTGGAACTGTACGGCACCCGGTTTGTCGACGGTCAGCGTGTTTCGAAATTTGCGACTTACAGCGGCCGTGGCAGCTTGCGTGGTTGGCTGCGAACCGTGATCTGGCACACACTCGTCGACTTGCATCGTGCCAGTCACGATGAGGTTTCCCTCGACGAAATGACAGAGAACGTCGGCGAAGGTGCGGTTCACGCGAGTTTTGCAAATGCTCCTTCAGGAGGCGACGGCGAGCAAGTGGAGCAGATCGCGAAGAACCGTTATCGCACCGCGACATTCAAATCGCTGGAAGCTGCGTTCGCATCTCTCGAAGAACACGAAAAGCTTTTGCTGCTTTATTATCACGTCGAGCAGTTAAAACTTCGGGAGATAGCTCGGCTCGTTGAAAAAGAAAATTCGCCGCTTCGAAGCTGGTTCCAGAGGAAAATGCAGAGCCGCGCCGACAACCCACAGGGCCGCATCCATGAATCCACGGTCATGAGATGGCTGGATAAAAGCTATGCCAAAGTATTGCAGCTATTTAGGTCAGAACTGGAGTCGACACATGATCTCAGTCCGGCCGAGATCGAGATTTGTTTTGACCTGGTGACGGAGGATCTTGGGGGTAAGGACCTATTTCAGCATTTAAGGGCCTGAAATCACAGCAAAAGATCAAATTCTTTTCGCCGGTGGCGAGAAAGTTAGGCAAATATTTCACTTAGCGGCGTCTCTTTTGTGGAGGCTGGTATCGAAATGGATTATACGAAGAACAGGGGCACGGAAGAACAGAGGATACAGAGTTTGCTGACAGCTTTCTTTGTATCGCGTAAGTCGCTCAAAAGCTCAGCCGCCGAGACTAGCTTTCATGTGGACGAAGACTTTCTTACTGCATTTGCCGAAGGAAATCTCGGCGAGCGTGAATCGATGCCGATCGTTAATCATCTAGTCAATTGCGGCTTCTGCCGACACAAGACCGCTGAACTAATCAGACTGGATCTGGAATTTTCGCCCGGCGATGAAGAGCGAAGCCCGGTTTCCGCCGCCGAACCGCACAAGATCTCTGAGGTTCTGAGCGGACTTCTTGCCAAGATATTCGGGTCGGCCGACGGAGCTGTATTTGCTCACAACGAAAAGGAAGCCGACGAAAAGGCTGGTAAAGATGACGAGAACGACAAAGAGGAAGACTAGATTCCTCAACAAATCTCAAACCAACAGGCCCGCGACACTGAGCGCGGGCCTACTGTTTTAAACTTACGAACCTGGATAAAGGAATTAAACGAATGGAGTAAGTTACACATTGCGAGCGGCGGAGGTTATAATTTGAGCATCGCGAGTACAAAAGTGACTATCCAGGACTGCACAGTAAAAGAGCCCGACTGTTCGACCGAGCGACCTCCGATATCCGTCGAAAAGGTCGCTGTGGCAAAACTGCCGACGAAGCACGGTGAATTCCTGATCGCGGGCTACCGCTCGCTGACCAGTGACGAGGAGTTCGTTGTTCTATTCAAGGGACAAATGGAGCCCGACGTCCCGACCCTGGTTCGAATCCATTCACAATGCCTTACCGGCGACGTTTTTGGCTCTATCAAGTGCGATTGTGGGCCCCAGCTCAATAAGACGCTGGAGATGATCGAGGCCGAGGGTCGAGGAGCGATCGTATACCAACAACAGGAAGGCCGGGGGATTGGTATCCTGAACAAGATCCGTGCTTACGCCCTTCAGGATGAAGGTGCGGACACTGTCGAAGCGAATGAAAAACTTGGATTCGCGGTGGATGCTCGAAATTACCAGCAATGCGCCGAGATCTTGTTCGACCTCGGTTTATGTAAGGTCCGGGTAATCTCGAATAACCCGGATAAGATCCACGCGCTCGAGCAAGCCGGACTACGAATCGTCGAGCGAATTCCAATCGAGATCAAAACTGCCCAGCCCGCTGCACATTACCTCCGCACAAAAAAGGAAAAACTCGGCCATCTGTTAAATTTCTAGCCAATTCAACTTTTCCGTCCCGTATTCATAAATTTGGACTTTTCGACGATAAAGATCGCCCGCTACGTAATCCCAAATGCTGAAATAACGTGTTTTAGCACCTACCCGCCTGCAGGCATGGCAATTGCCTAAATCATGCCGGATGTAAACTATTGAGCTAGGAATCCCTTCCCTGAATCTGTTTGCATAATCTTTAGAAAGGAAATATCTGAAGCATGAAAAAGAATATTAAATTTTTTGCGTTGGCTATTTTCGCAGTGCTTTCCCTCTTTTTTGTAACTGCGACAATTGCCCAAACCAGCACGACTGGTAACGTGGAAGGTACAGTTTCCGACGCCAATGGCGCGGTCGTACCTAACGCGGCTATCACGTTGAGCGGTCCGAATCTGATTCGGGCACAGACTTCAACATCAGACGCGGACGGTAACTATCGTTTCGCCTCGGTTCCTCCGGGACGCTATTCGCTCGAGGTTGCCGCAACCGGCGGTTTTGGTGCTTTTAAGCGAGACAACATCGAAGTTAACTTGGAACGCAGCACGTCGGTCAATATCACACTCGGCGCTGCAGGCGTAACTCCGAATGTCGTTGACGTCGTCGCTTCGGCGGAGATCGATCAGTCGACAAACGTTACGGGTTCGAATATTTCGACGGAGTTCTTCTCGAATATTCCTACCTCGCGTACTGTTCAAGGCCTCTACACCATCGCCCCGACGGTTGCCCGTTCGGGTCTGCGTGATGCATCTGGCCGCGATCGCGATCCTTCGGTAGCCGGTTCGTCCGGTCCGGAGAACAGCTATATCCTCGACGGTGTAAACACCACTGACCCGGCTTTCGGCGGCGGCGGTGCTAACCTTCCGTTCGAGTTCGTTCAGGAAGTTCAGATCAAGACCGGTGCATTCGGTGCTGATCAGGGTCTCTCGACCGGCGGCGTTTTCAACGTCATCACGAAGACCGGCGGTAACGAGTTTCACGGTGACCTGTTTGCTTACGGTCTGCCTGACAGCTTTGTCCGCGACACCCAGAACTTCCCGCTTACCGGTTTGGCTCCGAATGGTTATTCGGAACTGGATGCCGGTGGCGATATCGGCGGCCCGATCATCAAGGACCGTCTGACCTTCTTTGCGGCGTTCAACCCGCAATACCGCACAAACAACTATCTGACCCAGACCTTCCGCCGCGAAGCAGAAGGCAAGATCAAGACACCGTTCTACTCGGGTAAGGTCTCGTGGCTGGTGAATAACAGCAACACCGTGACTTTCTCGACATTCGGTGACTTTACTAAAGAAGAAGGCCACCTTTTTGCGGGCTCGGGCTTTGGCGCGAACCCGGCCAGCTTTATCGGTGTTCGTGAAACGGGCGGTCATAACTATTCTGGCCGCTTGAACTCGAACATCGCTCAGAACTGGATCGGTGAGTTCGCGTTCGGTCTCCACTTTCAGCAGAACAATGTAATTCCCGACGCTTCGGTCGCCGACAGACAGCTGATCACGGATAACTTCGCGATCCTGCGTGCTGACGGTACAGTTGCTCCGGTTACCCTGACGGGTTCGACCGTACTGAATTGTACGCCGGTTGGAACTCCTCCGCTGCCGCCGGCCGGTTGCGGTGGTCCGACAGGATCAACCTACAATGGTAACAACACCGGTTTCGCGGACTTCGTCTTCGCTCCGGGTGGAACTCTGCAGAGGAACTTCGTTCGTGACGGTTTTGGTCTTTATCAAGACCAGTCCCGCGATCGATGGGAAGCTTCGGCCCGCCTCCAGAACATCTGGAACGACCATACGATCAAGTACGGTTTCGAATTCTATCGAAACAAGTATGATATTTTCCAGACTTCGTCGGGTCCGGCTCGTACATTCGCTAATCCGCTAAACCAGTCGCCGACAGCTCCTGCTGACTGGCGTTCAGTTAACGGGTTCCGCGTAACAAACAACTTTTCGGTTTGTACGACTATAGGCACCGTTATCACCTGCCCGAGTGCGACTGCTATCGCGATCCTTCGCAATGCACCGCTCCCGGCTGGCTACACGCTCAACACAACAGCAACCCCGATCACTGCTGCACAGGCTCTGAACAATCCGTTCCTCGTTCGCACAACGACGCGTGTTCGTGACTTCACGCTCAACGCTCAGACGAGAACTGATGTTGAAAGCTTCTATGTGCAGGACGACTGGAGAGTTGCTAGAAACCTTCAGTTCAATATCGGTGTTCGCTGGGATTATCAGCAGGCTTATGGTAACGGTGATCTTAATTACTTTAAGCTGAACAACTGGTTCGATAACCTGCAGCCCCGAGTCGGCTTCTCATGGGATCCGAAGGGACAGGGTAAGAGCAAGATTTTCGCCAACTATGCAAGATTCGTTGAAACTCCGATTCCTTTGGATGTCAACGTTCGTGCGGGTAGCGAAAACAGTCAGACTGATAAGAACTTCAACGTAAACACGTATGCTGCTCCGGCAGGTGCGACCATCGCAACAGGCTTCGCGGTTCAGAACCTTGGTTCACATCCGACGCCTATCGATGAAGGCATCAAACCGCAGTCAGTTAATGAATGGACAGTCGGATATGAACAGCAGTTCGGTGGCGACTTCACGTTTGGAGCCCGCGGTATCTATCGTGCACAGGGATCGGTTATCGAAGACGGTTCATTCGACGACGGCGAAAACTACTTCCTGTTCAATCCGGGCGAACCGCTTCCTCCGGGACCTGGTGGACCGTTCGGTAACACTGAATATCGTGCTTGTAACGAGTTCGACCAGTGCTTTGGACGTGCTCGTCGTTTCTATCGTGCGCTTGAGTTCACGCTCGGCAAACGATTCACGAACAACTACTCGTTCCAGACTTCGTATGTTTACTCGAGTCTGACCGGTAACTACGAAGGTCTTTTCCGTAATGACAACGGCCAGTCCGATCCGAACATCACTTCGTTGTTCGATCTGACCAGCCTCTTGGGCAATACGTACGGACGCCTTCCGAACGATCGTCCGCATCAGCTGAAGTTCAACGGTACCTACCAGACCCCGTGGAAGCTTACCGTTTCTGGTAACTTCTACATGCAGTCGGGTATCCCGTTCAGCGCGTTGGTTCCGCATCCTATTTACGGAAACAACGAAGGCTTCCAGGATCCGCGTGGTACGTCGATCATTCCTGATCTTGGCGTAAATTCGGCAGGTGTGACCAGTGC
>JANMUW010000372.1:0-2321 GCA_031392105.1 Acidobacteriota bacterium
TCCGAGCGGGATCTCCAGTGAAAAGCTTGCCCCGCGTCCCTTCGGTGACATCGATCGTAAGTTCGGTGTGCTGCCAGAATTCGAACTGGTCCTTCGCCATATAAAAATCGCAGCCCGCCACCTCGCCCAACCAAACATCGCTCGACCCGACGATAAACTCACCCTTGGGAAAGCACATCGGCGAACTCCCGTCACAGCATCCACCCGACTGATGAAACATCAACTCGCCGTGTTTTTCGCGAAGTTGGTCGACCACCTGTTCAGCTTCAGGAGTGATTTTTACTCTCGGGATGGATTGCATAAGCCAGCATCTAAAGCCTCTTCAACGTATGTAGCATATTGTCCACGACGTCTTTCTCGATCGATTCATCACCCGCCGAGCAATTGTATGTAACGTACAAGAGAATGTTGGCGTTCTTTAGCCACGCCCTCCTCCAATAGGTGCCCTCTTCCCGATAATGCGTTGAGAGCCCCTCGAAATCCCCACGCTTCACTTCGGTAAGATGGACAGCATCAAGAGATTCTTCCAACACAAACTCACTCAAAGCATCATTCGTAATGGATCCAGCTTCGTTCTGATATGCGCTTAGCTGAAGCGCCCCGACGCCGTTATCCGACGCTATCGTGGCGCAAGACTCGTCACTCTCAGCTTGCCAGCCGTTCGGCATCGCGATCGACCACCATGCTGACTCATAACGTCGAACCATATTTCTGCCGCCCCTTCGGGCTTGAATCATTGCTGGACCGTAACCCCGGGTTTCGCTTCGCTCCACCCGGGGCCACCAACATACCGCTGCTCCGCAGCTTAGATCGAAACGTGCCCGCGAATTACGCGAATGAACACGAATAAAAGAAATTCCTATTCGCGTTCTTTCGCGTGATTCGCGGGCAAATAGTTCTTAAAAGAATCCCATCGCCTTCTTATCGTAGGAGATGAGCATGTTCTTCGTTTGGCGGTAATGATCGAGCATCATCAGGTGATTCTCGCGGCCGAAGCCTGACTTCTTGTAACCGCCGAACGGGGCGTGGGCCGGATAGTTATGATAATTGTTCACCCAGACGCGTCCGGCCTGGATCGCACGCGGTACGCGATAAAGTTCATGAGCGTCGCGCGTCCAAACGCCGGCCCCGAGACCGTATAGCGTATCGTTCGCGATCTCGATCGCTTCGGCTTCATCTTTGAATGTCGTAACGCCAGTGACCGGTCCGAAGATCTCTTCCTGGAAGACGCGCATCTTGTTATGGCCTTTCAGGATCGTCGGCTCGATGTAGTATCCGTCCTCGAGATCGGGGTTCTTGTAGGCGTTGCCGCCGCAAAGAACCTCAGCGCCTTCGTCCTTGCCGATCTGCAAGTAGTTGAGAATTTTCTCATACTGGTCCTTGCTCGCCTGTGCACCCATCATTGTTGTCGGATCGAGCGGGTGTCCCATCTTGATTGCCTTTGTGCGTTCGACAAACCGCGGAATGAACTTGTCCGCTATCGATTCTTGAACGAGCACGCGTGACGGGCACGTACAGACCTCGCCCTGGTTCAAAGCAAATAGAGTCGCACCTTCAAGACACTTGTCGAAGAACTCGTCGTCGGCATCCATCACGCTTTCGAAGAAGATGTTAGGCGATTTGCCGCCAAGCTCGAGCGTTACCGGGATCAAGTTCTGCGACGCGTACTGCATGATCAGGCGACCGGTCGTGGTCTCGCCGGTGAATGCGACCTTCGCGATACGCGGACTCGTCGCGAGCGGCTTACCGGCTTCGACGCCGAATCCGTTGACGATATTCAACACGCCTTTTGGAAGCAGGTCGCCGATCAGTTCCATCAGGATCAGGATACTTACAGGAGTCTGCTCAGCAGGTTTGACGATCGTGCAGTTGCCGGCGGCAAGTGCGGGTGCGATTTTCCACGTCGCCATCAGAAGCGGGAAGTTCCACGGGATGATCTGGGCGACAACACCGAGCGGCTCCTTTATGATCACCGAAAGTGTGTTTTGATCGAGCTCCGACGCGCTGCCTTCTTCGGCGCGTATGACGCTTGCGAAATAACGGAAGTGGTCGATCGCGAGCGGAAGATCGGCGGCCGTCGTCTCGCGGATCGGTTTCCCGTTGTCCCACGTTTCGGCGCGTGCAAGCAGATCAAGATTCTGCTCCATGCGGTCGGCGATCTTGAGCAGGATGTTGCTCCGCTCGGTCACAGAAGTCTTGCCCCATGTTTCGAACGCCGCGTGTGCCGCATCGAGCGCTGCATTGATATCAGCTTCGTTCGAACGTGCGACCTTTGTGAAAGACTTGCCATCAACGGGCGAAATACATTCGAAGTACTCGCC
>JANMUW010000185.1:0-4816 GCA_031392105.1 Acidobacteriota bacterium
GCTCGGACGGAGCCCTGCTCGCCGATAACTTCGGAAACAAACCGCACTTTACAACACAGGGCGATTACGACGGCGACGGTAAGACCGACTTCTCGACGTTCGATCCGATAAACGGCTTGTTCTACGTGTTCCGTTCGTCGAACTTCGCGACCACGCAGTTTGTGTTTGGACAGAACGGCGATTACCCCGTGGCAAATTACGACACGCACTAGTCCGGTTTCCTTCGGTGCATTCCGTGTACTCCGTGGTTGGTTTGTTCGATCAGAACTGACCACGGATTACACCAGAACTCAAGGAACGTGAGACCGGTCATTCAATCGATCAGATAGGGAGAAAACTATGAAGAAACTAATCAATAAATTTATCGGTGCGTTGTCAATGGCCTCGCTGTTGATAATGCCGATCATGGCCTCAAGTCATGGCGAGGCGCCGCTTATAAGCATGGACCGCTTCGCCGACAACACAGACACATACGCATTTCGAAGCGTCGAAGCCGGCCGCGAAGGCTTTGTCACGCTGATCGCAAATTATATCCCGCTGCAGGAACCGTCGGGCGGCCCGCAGTGGTTCCGTTGGGACGACTCGGTTCTGTATGAGATGCGGATCGACAATACGGGTGACGGCGTCGAGGACATAACGTACCAGTTTCAGTTCACGACGCAGACGCTCAATAGTGCAACGGTGCTTGGGCAGTCGGCGTTGAATGAGAACGGCCGAATTGATTATCTCGGAGATCCCGACTACAACATGCCGCAGACGTATTCGGTCACTCGCGTCGATAGCTCGACGGGCCGTCGCGGACGTCTCATCGCGAGCGGATTGCGCACGCCGCCGGCCAACATAGGACCGCGCGTAACGCCGAACTACGAAACCGCTCTCGGCCAGCCCGCGGTCTATCCGCTACCCGGCGGTGGAAAGGTTTTCGCAGGACAGCGTGATGAGTATTTTTACATCGACCTCGGTGTGTTCGACGCGATCAACTACCGCACCCTCACGATCGCAAATGGACAATTCGTTGGCAACGGCATCGATTCGACACAGGGCTACAACGTCAGCACGATCGCGCTCGAGGTACCGATCCAGGACCTGACCAGCTCGCGAGCGGTTCCGTCTGGGCCGACTGCACCGGATGCTGTTATCGGAGTCTGGGCAACTGCGAGCCGGCGAACGACGCGTGTTATTCAAAGCGATGGGGACCGGATCACAGCAGGTGCATGGCAGCAGATCTCGCGTCTTGGAAATCCACTCGTCAACGAAGTCGTCATCCCGCTCAATCTGAAGGATGCATTCAATTCGCTATCGCCGCAGTTCGATGCGGTCGCAGCTCCCGCGGTGCTCGATCCGGAAATTCCGAAGATCATCAAGGCCGCGCTCGGGCTCTATAGTGGAGTCAACATAAACATTCCACCGGCACCGCGAAATGACCTCGTTTCGATCTTCGCGACTGGTATTCCAGTCAATGCGATTACCGGACCGAACTACACGACGTTTCTTTCGGACGGCCAGCCGCATGAGTACTTACGCCTGAATGTCGCGATCCCGATCACTCCGATCGCGAGTATGAATCGCCTGGGCCTGCTTGGGGGCGACGTCGCCGGATTCCCGAACGGGCGTCGTCCATTCGATGACGTAACTGACATCGCGCTTCGTGCCGTTCTCGGAGGTACGCCGTTCACACCGACGTTCAATGTTGCCCCGAACAATGTCATCGGCGACGGTGTAAGCTCCAATCCCGAGGGATCGCTTCTGACGCGGTTCCCGTATCTGCTGCCGCCGAATCCCGGTAACACGCCGCGAAGCTCCAACATTCGACCGGCTACCGGTTTTTACGAAGTCGATACGAAAGGTGAAAAAGGCGAGCGGCCGTAATCGATCTTGGGCCGACAGGCCTTAGTTCCGGTCACGGATGATTTCCGTGCGCTCCGTGTTTTCAGTGGTTCTGCCCGAAAAGCTAACCACGGAAAACACGGAACGCACGTTGACTAGTCGACTGCCTCCAGCGCATCCGTGGAAGCAGATGGAAGGAAAGAATGATTTCTACGAAGTACCTTTACTTTGTTGTCTTGTCGAGTTGCGTTTTATTTGCGGCCTGCGGCCGGCAGGAAACGGTCACCGCCCACGCATTTCCGACGGCCGAGATCGCAAGGGCCCAAGCCGAGATCGATAAAGCTCCGGATCTCGCGCTCGGATACTCGAATCTCGCGATGGTGTATATGAAGGAAGCCCGAAGGACCGGCGACTTCTCTTTGAATGAAGAGGCGGTCGTTGCGGTCGCCCGCGCCCTCGAAATTGCGCCGGCCGATATTCCGGCGCGCAAGCTCGAGGCGTCGCTGCATCTTGCCCACCACCGGTTTGCGGAAGCGGAAGTATCAGCAAAAAAATTGCAGGCTGAGCTGCCATCCGATTCGTTCGCATACGGTGTCCTGACCGACGCGTACATGGAGATCGGCGACTACGAAAAGGCGGTCGATTCTGCCCAGCGCATGGTCGATCTTAAGCCGGGGACCGCATCGTATTCGCGGGTCGCACAGATGCGGTCGCTTTACGGAGATCACGACGGAGCTATCGACATGTACACCGCGGCTGCACGTTCCGCAGATCCCGCGGACAAAGAGACGCAGAGTTGGTGTCTTGTACAACTTGGCGACGAATACTGGAAGAACGGCAAGTATGGACCGGCCGAAAAGGTTTACGACGAAGCGTTACAAGTTTATCCCGGGTACTTTCTGGCACTTGTGTCGAAGGGCCGCGTTCGAGCTTCGGTCGGTGACTACACCGCAGCGGAACATCTTCTGACGGACGTGCAAGCGAACATCCCGAACGCCAACGCAATTATGCTGCTGGCTGAGATCTTCTCGCTTCGGGGCGATGCGGATGCTGCAAACCTGCAGTATGAGAAGTTCGAAGCGATGCAGGATAAGCTCGGCGTTGCGGCCGATCATCGCAAGCTCGGGCTCAATTGGGCCGATCGCGGAAAAGTTGAGCAGGCTCTAGAGCTCGCCCGAACGGAGTACGCTGCGGAGAAGAGTATCCATTCTGCGGATCTTTTGGCGTGGGCCCTCTATCGGAGCGGGTACGCAGCCGAGGCTCAGCCTTACGTCCGCGAAGCGTTGCGACTGAAAACGAAAGATGCCACGTTGCTCTTTCATGCCGGCATGATCGCTAAGGCGAATGGCGATCGACCCGAGGCCAGGCGCCTTCTCGAGAGTGCACTAAAGTTGAATCCCGGGTTCAGTCTCGTCCGTGCCGAGGAAGCTCGGAACGCGATTGCCGAGTTGAAATAGATCCGGATTACTTATGTCCCAAATCCCGACACCGTGAATTTTGTGTTCCGTCGCTTACATATCGTGGCAAGGCTTACCCTACGAAGTGCTCACAAACTTGGAAAACCCGGAACAGAACCGTATATCCTGACCAGAATCGATCTCTAATCCTTATCAACAAAATCTGTCATAAATTCTAAATCTTTGGTATAGTTGTCTTTCACGGAAATATAGAATTTATTCTGCTTTGTTACCATAAGGAGCATTGTTATGAGAAACGATTACGATAGAGAAGATTCGAGCGTTACGACAAAATTGACTTACTTGCTGATCGGCGGCGGGATCGGAGCGGTCATCGCTCTGCTGTTTGCCCCGAAATCAGGTATTGAGCTGCGTGAGGACATCGCGGACGTGACCCGTAAGGGGCTCGAAAAGAGCAAGGAAACCGCGGCACAGCTCCAGGAACGAGCCGGTGAATATTACGAGGTCGGTCGCGAACGAGCGAGCGAGATCTACCAGACGGCACAGGAAAAGGCAGGTGAACTGGGCGAGAAGGCAAAAAGCGCCGCCGCACGGACTGCAAATCCTTTCACCGCAGCGGTCGAAGCCGGGAAAGACGCGTACGTCGCTGAAAAGCGACGCAATGAGTCAAAGGCGATCACCGAAGGGCGACCCAGCTATCCGGTCGAGAATAAAGAAAATAATTAGCGTATGAACGCGAACGAGCCGCAATTCTGGATGATGATCTCGTCGATCGTGATCGCCGTCTGTTTTATCGTGATGGCCATCGCTCTGATAGCCATTGCGGTCGTCGTTCGTCGAGTCACCAGGACGGTCGGCCGGCTTGAAGAACGTTTCGATCCGCTGCTCGCCAAGGTGAACGCCATGAGCGTCCAAGGGAAAGAGATCTCAGTACACTTTAACGAGATCTCCGCAAACCTATCGATCGCTACCGGCCATCTCGCCGAATCGACGCAGCTGATCAAGGATGAGGTCGCCGAGCTGAAGATGCTCGTCGGTGAGACTGCCGTGACAGCCAAACACAAGGTTGCGATGGTCAGCCAGACGATCGATCGAACCCACGACCAGGTTGTCGACACGACTGAATTTGTCCAGCGAAAGATCGTCGAACCGGCGCGTGAGATCGCCGCGATCATGGCGGGTGTTAAGCGAGGTCTCGAGGTTTTGTTTGCTCCTTCACCAAAACCGCTGGATCGTGCTTATATGGAAGACGAATTGTTTATCGGCTAGACGAGATCCAGCATTTCTTATCTAAAGATGAGGCTATCTGAAAGGATGGCCTCTTTTTTTGTGTCCGTGAAACGGAATTCCGACAGTCCTCAGATACAAATCGCCAAGTTCTATCCCTGATCTCCGACGTGTTAGTTCGGCCGTCACTGGGGCATCAATCTCCTTAACCATTCTGAACCGCTCTAAATTTCTTTGAAGTGTTCTGTAGTTGTTTGATAGGATGACTATTCGAAACTTACCCGGAATTAAGAACCTCTCCCCAGGATCTAAATATGGCAACAAGAATAACGAAGAAATATCTC
>JANMUW010000203.1:0-2229 GCA_031392105.1 Acidobacteriota bacterium
TAGCTTTCTTTGAGTCATTTATCGGAGAAGGGTAGCCCATCTGCGCGGCACGTTCACGCTCCTTCTCCATATAGGCGCCGCGTACGAGTTTGAGACCCAGAAAATAGCCGCCTTCAGTAGCCGCTCGCCGGGATCCCTTGAGGAAAGGAAGCCGATCGTTCCGGTAGAGCTGGATCGTGTTGTAGACGATTACAGTTTCGCGATTGTATTTCTCCATCATGTCGGTCGCTAGACGGTCGATGGCGTCCTGGATCCAGGATTCTTCGGCGTCCATGAAGACGGGTTGATCGAGCGTGTGCGCCACCTCACAGATCTCGTTAACCCGACTGTGTATGCGTTCGCACTTCGCTTGCCCTTTCGCATCGAGCTTCTTTTTGGTGCTCAGTTTCTCAAGCGTGCCGAGCGGCGCGATTCCGGTGACCTTGAAGACGGCGAAGGGAATATTCGGATCGTTCTTCGCCCGTTCGATCGTGCGAATGATCTCATTCTTCGTACTGTCGAAGTCTGCTTCGGTCGAACGTCCTTCGATTGCGTAATCGAGGATCGTACCGATCTTGGCGCGGCCCAACCTCTGTATGACGGGTTCGCATTCCGCTATCGCTTCTCCGCCGCAAAACTGCTCAAAGATCGTCTTCTTGATAAGCCCTTCGACCGGAAGGCCAAGTGCGAGGGCAAACGTAGCCGCACGCGTTCCAACCGCATTTAGGAACGGAGAATTGAGCATCTTGAATAGACGATGCTTTTCCCTGAGCTCGGCGTCGGATTTATCGGCGAAGGCTGTGGCGGTGTCCTGGAAGTCCAGTTTGAACTCGGTCATAGCGGCGCAAAGTGAAAGACTAGCGAATCGACAGGAAATCCGCAAATTGTAAGAGCGGCGATTTTGCACTATCATTTTCGTTTTCGCCTGTCGGCGATTTAATTATCTATGAGCAAAGCGTTACCGAAACGAAGCGAGAACTATTCCGAGTGGTACAACGAGATCGTCAAGCGCGCCGACCTGGCCGAGAACTCTGCGGTTCGCGGCTGCATGGTCATAAAGCCGTATGGCTACGCGATCTGGGAGAAGATGCAGCGGGCGTTGGACGATATGTTCAAGGAAACCGGACATGTAAACGCTTATTTTCCGCTGTTCGTTCCTAAATCGTTTCTTGAAAAAGAAGAAGAGCATGCCGAGGGGTTTGCAAAAGAATGCGCGGTCGTTACTCATTATCGCCTGAAGGCTAATCCTGACGGAAAAGGTCTGATAGTCGACCCGACCGCGAAGCTCGAAGAAGAGTTGATCATTCGCCCGACCTCGGAAACTGTGATCTGGAACACGTATAAAAGCTGGATCCAGTCGTGGCGAGATCTTCCGCTGTTGATCAACCAGTGGTGCAATATCGTTCGGTGGGAAATGCGAACGCGGCTCTTCCTGCGCACGACGGAGTTCCTTTGGCAGGAAGGCCACACCGCGCATGCAACCGAGCAGGAAGCGGTTGAGGAAACCGAAAGAATGTTGGGCGTGTATGCGACGTTCGCCGAAGAGTGGATCGCACTGCCGGTCATCAAAGGACTCAAATCGCCAAACGAACGTTTTGCGGGCGCGGTAGAAACCTATTGCATCGAGGGCATGATGCAGGACGGAAAGGCGCTGCAATGCGGGACGTCGCATTTCCTCGGGCAGAATTTTTCGAAATCTTTCGAGGTGCAGTTTGTTAACAAGGAGAATAAGCTCGAGCATCCGTGGGCGACTTCGTGGGGCGTATCGACACGGTTGATGGGGGCTCTGATAATGGCGCACTCGGATGACAGCGGCCTTGTACTTCCGCCGAAGCTTGCGCCGATCCAGGTTGTCATCATACCGATCCATAAGACACCTGAAGATCTGGCGAAGATCAGCGAGAAGGTAAATCCGATCTTCGAGGAATTGAAAGCTGCAGGCATCTCGGTCAAGTACGACGATGACGACAAGCAACGTTCGGGCTGGAAGTTTGCTGAATATGAACTCAGAGGCGTGCCTATCCGGCTCGGTCTCGGGATGCGTGATCTCGAGAATGGGACAATTGAGGTGGCACGACGCGACAATCTCACGAAGGAATCGCGGCCGCTCGAACGTGTTCGGCAACACCTTCGAGGCCTCGAGTGTGACCCCGGCGGCCTGTTTATGTCCCCCGAACTGCAGGAACACACTCGCGCACGCCTCGAGACTTGCCAGGAGATCGAAGCAAGGAATACTGCGGCCCGAACCCC
>JANMUW010000225.1:0-18697 GCA_031392105.1 Acidobacteriota bacterium
CTATCGACCCGGATCTTTTCCGCATATTTAAGTTCATCGGCAATCGAGCATTCTTGGACGGATAGCCGGAGCTTGATACGAACCGACTCGCAGTTTGGTGGCCCAACGGTTGATTTCGCGGAAACGAATAAATTGATCGTCGAACGTTTCCGTAACTTGGAAGAAAAACTTCACATTGTTCCCGGCTTCATCGCATCGGATGCGGCCGGAAACACCACGACTCTCGGTCGCGGCGGGTCTGACTATACGGCAGCGATCATCGCGGCGGCCATGGACGCGTCGATCCTCGAGATATGGACGGATGTAAGTGGGATGATGACCGCCGATCCGCGTATCGTTCGCAACGTCCGGCAAATTCCTCGGATAACTTATCGCGAGGCAATGGAGTTGTCGCACTTCGGCGCGAAGGTGATATACCCACCGACGATCCAGCCGGTCATGGAAGAAGGAATTCCGGTACTGATCAAGAATACTTTCGCACCGGATTCCGAAGGTACATTTATCGAGGCCGAGACGGACGACGTTACCGAAATTATCCGCGGCATCACGAGTATCGATCACGTCTCGGTCCTCAATCTCGAAGGCAGTGGCATGATCGGCATCCCGGGTTTTTCGAAACGCCTGTTCGATGCGTTATCACGAGCCGCGATAAACGTGATTCTTATCACGCAAAGCTCGTCGGAGCACTCGATCTGCGTAGCCATTGAGGAGAAGTTCGGTGTACTTGCTAAGACCGTCGTCGACGCCGAGTTCGAGTACGAGATCGCTCTTGGCAGGATCGAGCCGCTTCGCGTCGAAACCGGATTCTCGATCCTTGCCTTGGTAGGGGACAAGATGAAGGAACATACCGGAGTAAGCGGCCGGATGTTCAGCTCTCTCGGACAGAACGGAGTGAATATCCATGCGATCGCGCAAGGGTCTTCGGAACGCAACATTTCAGCGATCATAAGTTCGTCCGATGTGCGGAAAGCCGTCAACACTCTGCATGAAGAGTTTTTCTCGGACGGCCTAAAGCAAATAAATATTTTCATCGCCGGCGTCGGAACCGTAGGGAAAAAGCTTATAGAACAACTTCGGCTCCAGCATAAGGAGATCGCGATAACACTGCGGCTGAATCTAAGAGTTACGGGAATCGCAAACAGCAAACGATCCCTCCTCTCAAAGGATGGGATCGAGCCTGAAGACTATGAGAGGGCTCTTGAGGCCGCCGATAACTCGAACGTCGAGCAGTTTGTCGACAATCTCTTGTCCGAGAACTTGCGCAACTCAGTGTTTGTCGATGTCACGGCGAGTCAACAAGTCGTAGACATTTACCCGCGCCTCTTGGAGAAGAGCGTCTCGATCGTCGCATGCAACAAGATCGCATGCTCATCCGCTTACGAACAGTATCGAACGCTCAAAGGTCTAGCTCGCGAATACAACACGCATTTCCTCTTCGAGACAAATGTCGGTGCGGGCCTGCCGATCATCAACACGTTAAATGATCTGATACGGAGCGGCGATAAGATACGGCGAATTGAAGCAGTGCTTTCCGGTACGCTGAATTTCGTATTCAACAATTACGACGGTACTCGAATGTTTGCGGAAGTCGTCCGCGACGCGCAGACCCAGGGTTTCACCGAACCGGACCCGCGTCTTGATCTGAGTGGCACCGATGTCGCGCGAAAGATCCTGATCCTGGCACGTGAATCTGGTCACGCCCTTGAGATGGGCGACATCAACATAGATTCGTTCCTACCCGCCTCCTGTTTAGAGGGTAGCGTTGATGATTTCTATCACGAGTTGGAAAAGCACGAAGCTCATTTCAGGGCGCTTCTTGATTCCGCTCGCGCAGCTCAATTGTCGTTGAAATACATTGCGTCTTTCGATGGAGGAAAAGCGAGTGTAGGGCTGCAGAGCATCGACCGAGATCACAATTTCGCGAACCTTTCAGGAAAGGACAACGCGGTACTCTTTTACACGAATCGATATTCGGAACAGCCCTTGGTGATAAAGGGTGCGGGCGCCGGTGCGGATGTTACCGCGGCGGGTGTCTTCGCCGACATTATCCGGGCGGCCCGGTAATGCGTGTGGGAGCACGCCGTTGATTAGTTCAGATCGAACAGCAAAAACTCAGTGTTCGAATCGAGAGATTTGATCTTCAGCGCATTCTCGTCGCTGATCGCCGCACCGTCACCCGCCGCCAGTTTTTCGCCGTTGACGTCGATCGAACCGCTGATCAACTGTATCCATGCATGACGTCCGTCGGCAATATCTAGCGAGACCTGCTCGCTATCCTTCAACACCGAGGCGTACACCTTGACGTCTTGGTTGATGTGAACCGAACCATCATCCCCACCGCGCGATGCGATCAAACGCAACTGTCCCTGTTTCTCTTCCGACGAGAACTCCTTCTGTTCGTAACCGGGCTGAAGATTCTTCTTCTCGGGCAATATCCAGATCTGCAGCAAATGTGTCTTGTCCGTCGGCGAGCTGTACTCGCTGTGCAATACACCGGTCCCGGCCGTCATCCGCTGGACCTCATTCGGACGGATCGTCTCGCCGTTTCCCATCGAGTCGCGATGCGAAAGCTCGCCCGAGATCATGTACGTGATGATCTCCATGTCCCGGTGTCCGTGCTTCGGAAAACCCTGCGCCGGTTCGATGAAATCCTCGTTTATGACACGGAGATTTCGAAAACCCATAAAGTTCGAGTCGTAGTAATCCGCGAATGAAAATGAAAAGTGCGTGTCGAGCCAGCCATGATTCGCGTGGCCACGTTCATTCGATCGTCTGATGTTGATCATCTGTCTTCTCCTTGTCTTCCTTTGCGATCTTTGCGAGCTCTGCGTGAAATTCTTTTCTAACGCAGAGCTCGCGGAGTTCGCAGAGCTGATAGAAGAAGTTTATCGCTTCTGGCGCGGGTTGTAATCATCAATTCGGGTGAGAAGAGCTTTAACGCAGAGATCGCGGCGAACGCGGAGAGAACAATATAGTTTCTCCGCGTCCTCCGCGATCTCTGCGTTAAGAAAGCCGCTCGAGTCGGACTCAAGACTGTTTACAAACAACCATCAAGCCGTCCCGAATCGGCAGCAACACATTAGACACGCGTTCGTCGGCCAATACCATCCGGTTGAAATCGTGGAGAGCCTGCGTGTCCGTATCCTTTTCCTCCTCAAGAACCTTTCCGCTCCAGAGAACGTTGTCGGCGATAATAAATCCACCAGGCCGTACCTTATCGAAAACGAGATTGTAGTAATTCGAGTAGTTCGATTTGTCGGCGTCGATGAAAACAAGATCAAATGTTTCGGGGAGCGATGGAATTATCGTCGCACCCTCGCCGAGATGAAACTCGATCTGGTTTTTGTACGCGCTCTTCTCGACGAACGAGCGTGCGACTTTGTTCGTCTCTTCGTTCACGTCGAGCGTGATGACCTTACCGCCATCAACGAGACCTTCGGCAAAGCAGAGAGCCGAATAGCCGAGATAAGTTCCGATCTCGAGCACAACTTTCGGTCGTATCATGCGCGAGAACATCGACAGAATGCGCCCCTGTACGAATCCCGACAGCATTGCCTTGTCCTCATAATGTGAGTAGCAATGGTCCCGCAGCTCCCGCAGGACGGCGCTTTCGTCGGACGTAAAACTCTCAGCATACTCGGTCAGTTCGTTCTTTATTTCGTTCATGCGTTTTTCTGGAAAGTAATTTCGTAATTGGGTAATTATTAATTCAGTAATGTTAGAGATCGACACGAACGAGCCCGCGCTTGATTGCGGTTGTCGCTGCTGATGTGCGGTCAGACACTCCAATCTTGTCGAAGATATTTTTGACGTGCGTCTTGACGGTATTCTCGCTGACGTCGAGCGCGAACGCGATCTCCTTGTTCGACATTCCGCCGACGATCATTCGCAGCACATTCGTTTCGGCTGGCGTCAATGATTCTTGCCCGAGATTTTCGCTGAGGATCCGCGCGATGTCTTCGGGGATGTATTTGCGTCCGGCCGCGACCGTTCTGATCGCGGTGACGAGTTCCGCGGGCGAAACGTCTTTGCAGATGTAACCAGCGGCGCCCTTTTTTAGGGCCTTTGTGATTTCGGCATCACCGGCGTGTTCGGCGAGGACGATGATCCTGGCTTTCGGATTTTCGATGAAGTAATTGTCGAGATCGTCGATCGCGCACGAGTCAGGAAATCGCAATCCGAGGATCGTAACGTCGGGTTTCAACTCGGCGAAAAGCTCGAAGCCCTTTGCCGCATTGTCGGTTTCGCCGACAAGCTCAATGTCGGTCTCACCCTCGATAATCGCACGCACGCCGAGTCGGGTGAGCGATTGGTTCTCGATGAGAAGAAGTCGGATCATACGGGTCGGTACCACCTGCATAAGCGGGTGGTGCGGCGCTCCTAAAATACCAGCGTTCCCCAATCTCAGCTCTAGACCACCCGCTTACGCAGGTGGTACTGACCTGGGTCGTCCCCCGCTATGCTGACGGTTTTGCTAACGAAGCAGTAAACTCAACAATCGGCTTCAGCAGATCCGTCTCGTAATTCGTCTTCACGTGCTCCACGATCACGGCCATGCGTTCGAGACCCATTCCCGTATCTACTGACGGTGCCGGCAGCGGCGTCAGAGTGAAAGAGCCGTCTTCATTTTGCGTTCGGTTGTATTGCATGAAGACGAGATTCCAGAACTCCATCGTTGTATCACCGGGGCCGTTCACCCAGTATGGCGAATTCTTTTCAGGGTCCGACGGATCGTCGCCCATGTAGTAATGGATCTCGGAACACGGACCGCATGGACCGGTGTCCGCCATCTGCCAGAAATTATCCTTCCGGCCGAAGCCGAGTATGCGGTCAGGACGCGCACCGGCTTTTTCCCATAGAGAGCGCGCTTCGTCATCAGGACCGACTTCGTCATCGCCTTCAAACACCGAGAACCAGAGGCGTTCCTCGTCGAGCTTGAATTCATTGACAAGCAGATCCCACGCAAAGCGGATCGCATCTTCCTTGAAGTAATCACCAAACGAAAAATTGCCAAGCATCTCGAAGAACGTCTGGTGACGCGCGGTACGTCCGACCTCGTCGAGATCGTTATGCTTACCGCCTGCGCGGATGCATTTCTGAGATGAAACGGCGCGCTTGTAATCACGTTTCTCGTCGCCGAGAAAGACGTCCTTGAATTGATTCATGCCCGCGTTCGTGAATAGAAGCGTCGGGTCATTTGCCGGCAGCAGCGGCGATGAATGCACAACTTTGTGCCCGTTTTTCTCGAAGTAATCGAGAAACTTTTGTCTTATCTCATTGCCTGTCATGACGAGAAAAATTGTAGCACAGCGAATCGGAGCGAACAGCTTAACGCAGAGATCGCGGAGAACGCGGAGAAGAAAATATCTCAATCCTCCGTCTCTCCGCGATCTCTGCCTTAAAGACCTCCGCTAGCGCTTCGGTATGAACTTCAATGCCACCGAGTTCATACAATATCGAAGACCGGTCGGCTGCGGGCCGTCGTCGAACACATGCCCGAGGTGCGAGCCGCAGCGTGCACACTCGACTTCGGTACGCGTCTCACCGAGTGTGTTATCGACTTCTTCGTTGATATTCTTGCGGTGAATTACCTGAAAGAAACTTGGCCAGCCTGTTTCCGAGTCGAACTTATGTTCCGAGCTGAAGACGTGAAGCCCGCAGGCGGCACACGCGTAGACGCCCGCCTTTTTGTTGTCAGTCAGCGTACCCGTATAAGCTCGCTCCGTGCCCTCCTTCCTGAGCACATAGAACTCTTCGGGCGTCAGAGCCTTCTTCCACTGATCGTCGGACTTTACGATCTTAATGCCATTGAAAATCGCATCGGTGGCGTCTTTTCCATTTCGTGTCGATACGCTCGACGTTGTTCCATTCTTAACCTGACCGATCGCGGCCAGGGCAGCGGCAGTGACGACGATTGCAAATACGACAATAGCTATTCTGCAGTTCATATAACTTCACCTTTAACTAATATACCGCTCCGCGGGTTACCCATTCCATTAATTTGAAAAAGGGCGACAAGGAAAGTTACCAATCCTCGCACGCCCCTCTTTTTCCCCGGCTCGATAACTAGTTCGGTAGTACCACCGTGTCGATAACATGGATGACTCCGTTCGACTGGCGAACGTCGGCGATCGTCACCGTAGACTTTCCGCCCTTCTCATCCGTCAGCACAAGACTCTTTCCTTCCATCATTGCGGTCAGAGTTCCGCCGGAAACTGTCTTGAACTCAGCCTTGCCGCCGCCTTTCTTGATAGCCTTCATAATAGCTTTCGAATCGTTATTCCCTGCGACTACGTGGTATGTCAGGATTTTCGTCAACGTTGCTTTGTTCTCCGGCTTCACCAATGTTGCAACCGTTCCCGCCGGAAGCTTGTCGAACGCCTCGTTCGTCGGTGCGAACACCGTGAACGGTCCGGAACTCTTCAAGGTGTCGACCAGGCCGGCCGCCTGGACCGCGGCGACGAGTGTCGTGTGATCTTTCGAATTGACGGCGTTCTCGACAATATTCTTTGTCTTGTACATCGCGGCGCCGCCTACCATCGGATTGTCATTCTTCATCATCTGAGCCGACACGCTCACCGAGCCTGCGATCATGGCTAACGCGAACACAAAACCACCCACAATTAGTTTCTTCATAATTTCTCCGTTTATCCGTGAATTTTAGAAAAGGATTTGCTTTCCTTTGCGTTGGTTTTCGCGAGGCGGGGCGAAACGGATTCAGGAAAAAATAACGGGGATGTTCTCTGCTAGGCGAATTTGATCCGGGCCGACGGTCATCTTTGCGTGCTTGGCGAGCTCACCGTGAAATTCTTATTGTCGAAGGCAAACCAAGAATTTAACGCGGAGCTCGCAGAGACCGCAGAGGTTTCGGCACGCGACGCGTCACTTCCCATGGGTAAGCTCTTAGTCCTCTGGCAGTTTCGCGACCGCGGCCATCTTGTCGCGAATCAAATCGAAACCGAATCCCTGGCGGAGAAGATAGTCGTAAAACTTTTTCGTGTCCTCCCGAGTTTTGGGCCGGCCTTTTATTCGAAGCCGCTTTTCTATCGATCGTTCGATCAGTTCAACTTCAGGCATCTTTTCGAATGCCGACTCGATCGCCGTATCGAGAGTCTCAGGATCGAGCTTCTTCCGCGACATGGCTTGCTGCAGCCGGCGTTTTCCCTGAGGTTTTTGGCGAAGCTTTGAAAGCGCCATGTCGCCGGCGTATTTCTCGTCGTCGAGATACCCGTATTCCTCCAACTTTTCGATCACGCGGCCGACGATCTCGCCATTCGTCCAGTTCTTCTCCAAAAGTCGTTCGCGCAATTCGCCGATCGAGCGTGGTTTCGCCGCAAGAAGCTTTACCGCGCGATTCATCGTCCGCTCGCGAGCTTTCTCGACATCCTTGATGATCCTTTCCTCGTCCTCCGGTGCTCGGGTGTGTTTGCGCCACATACTTCAGGAGTAATTATCAATTAACTAATTACGAATTAATAATTAAGAAGCAATAGAATGAAACAAGTGGATGGAATTCTGATCATCGATAAGCCTGTCGGCATGACTTCGCACGATGTCGTCGCCCGGGTTCGGCGTGTTCTTCGCACAAAACGCGTCGGACACACGGGTACACTCGATCCGTTCGCGACGGGCGTAATGGTTTTGCTTATCGGCGGCGCGACGCGCTTAGCCCAGTTTATCGATAAGGACGAGAAAGAGTACGAAGCGCTTGTGCAGTTCGGATTTGAGACCGACACCGGTGACGTAACTGGATCGCGGATCGGGGATCGCGGATTGCGGATCGAAGAGATTGCCGGGAAGCTTAAGCTGGTCCAATGGGACGCCGTCTTGCAAGAGTTTCGTGGTGAGATCTTGCAGACGCCGCCGATGTATTCCGCCAAGAAGATCGATGGGAAAAAGTTATACGAGCTTGCGCGTCAGGGTCTCGAGGTCGAGCGAGAACCAGTAAAAGTCGTGATTCGTGAGCTAGAATTGCTGCCATCCGCAATCCACGATCAGCAATCCGCGATCCGCATGCGAGTAGCTTGCTCGGCGGGCACGTACATCCGTACGCTTGGCGAGGAAATAGGACGCGAGGTGGGTCTGGGGGCTCATCTGACCGAGCTTCGCCGCACACGTGCCGGCAGGTTCGAGCTGCGAGACGCGATCGCGTTAGACGATTT
Source organism: Acidobacteriota bacterium (assembly GCA_031392105.1). GTDB lineage: Bacteria > Acidobacteriota > Blastocatellia > Pyrinomonadales > Pyrinomonadaceae > OLB17. Next base: position 8,163 of record JANMUW010000225.1, read on the forward strand.
TGAAAAGCTCGACGACCCGGGTCAAAGGTTGAGGCCGATAAGCGAAGCGGTCAAGCATCTGCCCGAGATCGCGCTTTCACAAGAGCGGGTCGATAAGACCAAGAATGGGCTGTCGACGCGCGCCGAGCTGGACGGCCTCACTGACTCATCAGCCGTTCGAATGCTTGACGAGAATTTGCAGCTTGTTGCGATCGGCATTTACGACGGTGAGAATAAAATTGTGAAGCCGAAAATTGTTTTGATATAAAATCGTCGCGTAAGTATGAAAAAGCGAAACCTGGTATTTGCGTTGGGTGGTGCGGTCGGAGCGGCCGTGGCGGTAAAAATGCTGACCCGTGCGAAGAGCGTTCTGTGGGACGATGTCGCGCCGCTGATCCCGCATGCCGCGAATTCTCATTTCGTCAGCGTGGACGGAGCACACGTCCACTTTCAGGAATTCGGTGACGCGTCGAGGCCGACGATGCTTTTGATCCACGGGTACACCGCTTCGCTTTATGTGTGGAAAACGGTAGCTCCGATGTTTGCGGATGCCGGATTTCATGTCATCGCAGTCGATCTGCTCGGATTCGGATATTCTGAGAAACCTTCGTGGTTCGACTACGCGATCACATCACAGGCGCGTATGATCGCGCGATTCATGAACCGCATTGGTATCGGGCAGGCGACGATTGTCGGCAGCTCGTACGGCGGAGCCGTCGCCGCGACCCTCGCACTGGATTATCCCGAACGCGTCACGAAGCTTGTCCTCGCCGATACGGTCTGTAACGACAATTTGAAAAATCATCCGATCCTAAAGCTCGCCGCGATCCCCGGCATCGGCGAAGTTCTCACGCCGTTTCTTGTCGATTCGCGGGCCTTTCAACGCTATCGAATGCGCGGCACTCTCTCTCGCGCGAACCATAATCTGATCACCGACGAGCGAGTCGAGGGCATTCTTCGTCCGCTCGCGGCCGCCGACGCACATCACTCGCTGCTTGCAACGTCACGCGCGTGGAGCGCTAACCGCATTGAGCAGGATGCATACTTGATCGATCAACCGACTCTTATCATCTGGGGCGAAGACGACAAGGTTATCCCCGCCGATGACGGTTATCGGCTTCACGACTCGATCCTCAATTCACGAATGGTCGTCCTTAAGAATTGCGGCCACGTGCCTCAGGAAGAAAAGAGTGACATCTTTGTCGAACTAGTTACGGAATTCTCCCGAGATCCGAAAGGACGCATCGAAGCTAAAGAGAACGACGAACTTCGGACGGAAGCATAGAATGCACGAATCCGTTTTCTTCAATTTCGGATTGGTGTCAGCCTCGGAACCAAACCTGCCCGCCCTTTCTGCTTCCGGTCTTTTTGGGAAAGGCATCTTCACCACGCTCGCGGTCTATGAAGGTCAACCGTTTCTCTGGGAAAAGCATTGGAAGCGCCTGGAGAAAGACTCGAACGATATCGGGTTTGCCCTCGCCGAATTTTCGAAGACCAAAGTGCGAGATGCTCTGGCGAGTCTGGTAGCTGTGAACTCTGTTCAAAATGGCCGAGTTCGAGTCACTTTTTTCGATGAGTCGCCAAGCGAATTGTGGCCATACTCTTCTGATCCAAGAACTAGTCTGCTCATTACAACAGGTGACTTTCATGCCCCAGCCAAAGATCTCTCCCTTACGCTCTCGCCACACAGGGTAAACTCGACGTCGCCGCTCGCCGGGATAAAGTCGTGTAACTATCTCGAGAAGATACTCGCGAAAGAAGAAGCGAAGCGGCGTGGATTCGATGAATCGATACAACTGAACGAGCGCGGAGAGGTCACGTCGGCATGCATGGCGAATGTTTTCTGGCTGAAGGGCGGCAAGTTGTTCACTCCGTCGCTGAAGACAGGCTGCCTGGCCGGTACAACGCGCGAGTTCGTACTTGAGAATATCGACTGTAATGAAGTCGAGGTAGGAATCGAAGAAGTGAGATCCGCTGATGAGATCTTTCTGACATCCGCCGGACTCGGAGTCGTGCAAGCTGCAAAGATTGAAGAACGTATACTAAAACACTATCGGCACCCAATAATGGAACTGCTTCCGCTCCGGCCTGAGTAGCCCGACTCGGTCAACATTTCTGCTGACCCGAATGGCTTCGCGTAGCCACGCCGTTTACGGCGTGGAAAACAAGCGGTTGAGATCGCGAGCCCGTTTCAACGGGCATACGTTTGAAAGGACGTTGAAACGCCCTAAATGATTTTGGTTCGATCTTCCCACGTGCTGAAGCACGTGGGTATGCTCTAACGAAGCGCATCGATTTTCATGTCGACCAACCCTCTCCTCATCGACAACAAGACACAAAAATACACGAAACCGTCGAATCGCCTTCGCGCGGTTTCGTGTGATCTTTGTCTGATCTACTAAGCGGCTGTCTCGAACAACGCGAGGATCTGTTTGCCTTCGTTCGATCGAGGATCGATCGTGCGAATATGTTTCTGGCCCTGCATTTCCCAGATCGCGGTTACTGTTCCTTCTTTTTCAACTGCCTGGTAATGAACGTCCTCGCTCTCTGCCGGTGCCGTTTCTTCGGCCGCTATTGCTGCTTCTTCTGACATTAAAAACAAAATCTCCTGAAAAAATTAAAACTAATTGCCGCCGTCTTTTTCGGCGATCGTGATCGTCGGTTTCTCGTCGGCTAACCCGGCGCCACCCTGCTTTTCCGCAATTGTAATCGTCGGCTTCGCGTCGCCTTCGTTCGTTGTTTCGTCTCTATCGTCTGTTTCGTCGGACATGTATGTGTTCTCCTTCTAGCAACTCTGTCGACTATTCGGCGATCGTGATCGTCAGGATCTGAAAGCCGTTGTCAATCACGAACTTGTTCGGGTCCGTTCCTGCAACCGGATCGGCCGGTCCGCCCGTCTTTTCAGCGATCGTGATCGTTACTCTCTTACCGCCTTCGGCTTGGATCTCGGCATTTTCCTCTGGCATAGGGGTATCCTCCGTTTGGGCACTGGACTAAATAAAATCCGGAAGTAAGCCATAGATTTTACACGCGACCCGGATTCTTGTCGAGTTTTTCTTTACTTTGGTAGCAGGCTATTTCGAGTTTCGGATTTCTTTGCGTCTTGGCGTCCTTGCGGGAACACTTGCGCTGGGCGCTTCTACGATGGTTTTCCCGCAAAGTCGCAAAGCCGCAAAGTTAGAGTCTGTTGTTGCATAACTGAACTGTTCAAACTGATCCATTACGTTTACTTAACCCTTTTCGGCGTCAGTTCGTAGAACCAAAAGTCATTATTCGGCTGATCGATCTTCAGTTCGTCCGTTTTTCCGTTTCTATCGATGGTAAATGTCACGAATCCGCGAGGGAAATTGTACGAAACCGAGTGCCGCCACTTTATTTGAAACGTGTCGTAATGCCAGTGTTCGAGGTCGGCGACGAAGTTAGGCGCCGGGCCGAAGCGCATAACCAGCCGCCCGTTCTCTTCACTAACGATCACATTGCCGTAAAGCTTGTCCGCATACGTACCGGCGTAATTTGCTTGCGAAAGCGAAGGTTTCGTGTTCGGGACCCGGGCTTCGTCAACCTTTTGCCTTTCTTTCACCGCGTTCTCTTTTCCGGCTTTCGCCTGCTCAACCGCTTCCGCGTTCCAATCTCGTTTGGGTGCATTGACGAACACATCGCGGATCTTATTCATCATGATCCCGAAACCGGGCGATTCGCTGTTCGTGAGGATGACAAAGCCGACATTTTCTTCAGGGATCAGAACCGTGTAGGAAAGCATACCGTCGAGCCCGCCGCTGTGATTGATAATTTTGCGCCCTTGATAGTCGTAAACGAACCACCCCATCGCGACGGCGCTGAAGTGACGCGTCGGATTGTTTCTGGAGGCCGCTTCGGAGACCTGTTGCGAGAGATAGGGCTGGTGCATCTGCCAGGCCTGCTGCTCGCTAAAGATCGGCTTGCCTTCAAACTTGCCTTTGTCGAGTTGAAGGCGGATCCATTTCGAGAGGTCCGCAACCGACGAGTTCAGGGCAACTGCACCATAACCGCCATTCACATTTCCATGCGGCAACGGGCGAAGCGGGCCGCCCGATTCGTTGTGCGGTATCGCGGCATTTGCCCCTAAGCTTCCGAAACCGCATGTCGTCGAAGTCATTCCAAGCGGATCCAAAATACGCTCGCGGACAAAGCTGCACCACTGTTTGCCGGAAACCTTCTCGACGATCTTACCTGCGGCGATGAACATCAAGTTCTGATAGCCGTATCGGGTGCGAAAGCTCGATACCGGTTTCAAATATCTGACGCGGGCGAGTATGTCGTCCGCCGTGTACGTAGTCTCATACCAGAGCAGATCGCCGCTAAATGTGTCGAGCCCGACGCGGTGCGTAACGAGATCGCGTATCGTCAACTCACTCGTCACCCACGGATCGTACATCTGAAAATCGGGAAGGTACTTCGAAACCTTGTCTTCCCACGCGAGCTTCTTTTCGTCGACGAGAATCGCCAGACTGGCCGTCGTAAACGCCTTGCTATTCGACGCGATCGCGAAAAGTGTGTTCTCGTTCACGGTGTCGGCCTTTCCAAGCTCGCGCACGCCATAGCCTTTTGCGGAAACAAGCTTGTTGTCCTTCACGATCGCGATTGCCATTCCAGGACCCTTGTGAGTTGCGATCACAGTGTTCGCGTAGTCGTCGATCTCTTTCAGTTTTTCGTCCAGCGATTGCGAGTAGACGAAAAGTTGAAAGACGAGAATGAATCCAAAGAGAGCGGTAATTCTGTTCATAATTTTATAGTGGCTGAAATAAGAGCGGCTCCGCATCGGCGACGGTCGCGTTTACGACTTTGAGTTACCCTCCTCTTTGCGTCTTTGCGTCTTTGCGGGAGACCATCTTTCGGGGTCCTCACAATATAGTTTCCCGCAAAGATGCAAAGTCGCAAAGAGAAAGCCGCAACAAGAAAAGAGCTTGTCAGTCTCGGACCATAAAAAGTCGCCATTCGCCGTCGAGGCCGTCGAAAGATTCGATGCAATGCTCGTCGAACAAGATCCCCGAACCCGCGACAAGATCTTTGACGGTGCGCGAAACAAGGATCTGGCCCGGCCCGGCTTTTTCGGCAATGCGTTCGGCGAGGTCGACCGCGAATCCGCTATAGATATCGCCGATGCGATCACATTCACCAGTGTGGATTCCGATCCGAGGCTTAAGATCGCGACCTAGGCCTTTCTCGATCACTTTTGCGCAACGGATCCCTCTGGCCGGGCCGTCGAAGGCAGCTATCACACCGCCGTTTTCGGAAGCGATCTCATGCCCCTTGAAAAGCTCCAATTGTTTGCGGACGGAGGCAAGTGCGCTTGCGAGAACTTCCGGTGGTGCTCGGTGTCCATTCACCTGAACATTCATGACCGTTGCCAGCACTCGATCGAATTCCCCTCCGCTGTGCATTCCGGTTACAAACACTTCGATCTCGTCGAGAATCTCCGTCTGATTTCCAACGAACGGAAGATGGTCATTGCCGGGCAACTCGACGTATTGACTTCCTGGAATTTTCGACGCGACGTACCGGCCCTCTTCGACCTTTAGGCACATGTCGCCCGTCCGGTGGATCACGAGGGTCGGGACGCGGATCAACGGCAACACGTTTCTAACATCGATCTCGGCATTCATTGTCGTCAGCGCGACGGCCGCGCCGGGGCTTGCACCCATCCGTAAGTATGTCGCCCACCATTCACGAAACTCTTCGTCGGTCGCCATGGACGGGGCACGTTCTTCGATCCCCACGGGTTTGCCCCAATCTGTTTTTACGACATCAATGAACGAGCTGCGCTGCTCCGCACTCGGAGCCCACGGATAATCTTCGTCGCGGATGCGCTTCGCGTAAGTGCCGATCATCACCAGCCCCGCCGTTCTCTCGGGATATGTGGCGGCGAACAGTGAGCACATTGGTCCGCCTTCGGACACGCCGATAAGCACCGCTCTCTCCGAGCCGACGGCATCCATCACGGCGTGGACGTCTTCCATCCGTTGCTCGAGTGTCGGCAGCTCGTTGATCGGCACGCGGTCCGAGAGGCCGGTACCGCGCTTGTCAAAAAGTATGAGTCGAGAAAATGAACCGAGGCGTTCGAGAAAGGATGCGAACAGGTAGTGTTTCCAGAAATATTCGAGATGTGAGATCCAGCCCATCACGAAGACAATATCGAGATCGCCTTCTCCTATCACTTGATACGCAATGTTCACGTCTCCGTTCTGCACGTACCGCGTTTCCGGAGAACGCCCGGATAGTGCAGTTCGGCTGCCATCGCGGGAGATGTGAACGACGCTGTCGCCGTCATCGACAAAGACACGCGCTCTCATTCGTTCGAATATTTCTACGTCATCCTCATCCGTCTTCACTTCGGCGACGAACCGGTATCCGAACTTTGGGACCGTCTCGATAAATTTCTGAATCGAGCTTTCACCCAGAGCCTTTCGCAGAAGCGATATGTTCTGCGCAAGGTTATTTTCTTCAACAAAGTTTCCTTCCCAGATCTCTGTGAGCATTCGCTCCTTGCTCAGGACACGGCCTTGGTTTTTTACGAGAAGCGAAAGGGTATCGAAAGCTTTTGGCGGAAGCTGTATCGCGCGGTCGCCATCGAATAGCAGCCGCTCCGCCGCATCGAGGCGAAAACCGGCGAAGCTATAAATTTTCGAGGTCTTGTCGTCCATCTACGCCCCTCAGAATTTCTTCAGAAATCTTTCATGAAATCCTAAAGAAACAACAACTGCTTGCCTGCTAAAACTATTTGCGTGAACGAGATCGATTTTATATCGAATCGTTACGGACGGTAAAGAATATCATCCGGCGGATCTTATGGAAGGGTCACAGCACAGGGAAGTCGTACTTGAGATCGAGCATACCAAGGTAATCCGAAAGCGGGCAAAAACGAAGCTCCGGTTTTGTCGCGATTGCAAGAAGACCGCTGATTTCATCTCGGTAGCTGGTGCAGCGGAACTATTCTCGACCACTCCGTCCGAACTATTCGAATTTACACAATCGTATTCTTGCCATTTCTATACTGAGAAGGATCAAAACATCCTCTTATGCCTTACGGATCTATTGACCGCAATGAGTAAGAGAATAAACAAGGGGACGGTCAGATTATTAGGAGAATCAAATTTATGAAGAACGCAGTTTTTAGCTTTGCAATGATCTTTTGCCTTTTATTTCTCACCGTGACTTCAATGATCGCGGCCCCTGTCGTGCGCCAGGGCACCGGCGCAAACACCGCCGCGCTACAGGCGATCGTCGATCAATTCCGTACAGATCTTGGCGGAGCAAATAACGGTGTCGGCGGCTCGTTCAGAAGCGGGCGGCGCGAGCTCAATTGGGATGGTGTCCCGGATAGTTTTTCGGAACCGAATAACTTCCCTGTGGACTTCTTTAATGTTAATAGTCCGCGAGGCGTGATCTTCAACGCGATCGAAGACGAAACGGGTGCGGCGTTGAATACCTTTGCCGTCAGCGCTAACACGGCGTCTGGCGTCCCGGTTCGTTTCGGCAACATCAACGCGAGCTATTCAACGATTTTCACGACGTTTAGTGCTCAGCGCCTTTTCACCGTGCGGAATGCGCACATGATGGAGGTCACGTTTGTAATACCTGGAACAGAGATCCCGGCGACCGTTAACGGTTTTGGAGTTATTTTTTGCGATGTTGACTCCGCAACGGGCGGTAACCGAAGCTTGATCCGCGTCTACGGAGCAAGTGGGCGACAGCTGTCGGCGGCGTCGGCCGGAGTGTTGGACAACGGACTCTCCTTCGTCGGAATTTCATTTAATGCGGGAGAGCGCATCGCGCGTGTTGTGATCGAAAGCGGTAACGGCGCTTTATCGGCATCGGCCAACGATGGCGTGGCCGGGGTCGATGTCGTGGCAATGGATGATTTTATTTATGGCGAGCCCCGGTCGACGCAGTTTCATACCGGCGATTTCGACGGTGACGGGATCACTGACTCGAATATCTTCCGGCCGGCGAGCGGACAATGGTTCACCCTCAACAGCGGAAGCAACACGGTGAGTATTTCCCAGTGGGGTCAGAACGGAGACATCCCGGTAGACGGAGATTTTGACGGAGACCGTGTCGCCGATCTTGCAATTTTCCGACCTTCAGACGGCACCTGGTGGATAAACCGAAGCACTGACGGCCAAGCGATTGTCACTCAATTTGGAACAAACGGCGACAAGCCGATAGTAGGCGACTATGACAAAGACGGGAAGTCGGATATCGCGGTCTGGCGTCCGTCGAACGGGAATTTCTTTATCGCAAGAAGCAGCACGAACTTCGCAACGTTCTTCGGATACGGATTCGGAACCAACGGCGACATTCCGGTTCAGGGCGCGGCTCAATAATTTTCCAACAACTGACTACGCAAAAAAGGGGATGGCGGCGAGCCATCCCTTTTCGATGCGATCGATACGCTATCACGTTCAACAATAGTGTGTCGCGGTCAGTACGCAAACACTCCGACGGGGTTAGAAAGTATTGTGCGCTTGTCTACCAGCAAGACAGCATGTAAAAATCCGCAATCCGCATTATTTCAATCCGCGAATCAGCACAGCGTCGTGCTTCCAACTTCCTTTGATAAGCGCGAACGCTTTGCCATCGTCTGACAAGGCGAACGCATGCACCTCTGCGATATCGTCCCCACTCAGATTAGCGATCTGCCGCGGCGTGTCGGCGTCGAGTTTTTGGAACCAAAGGTGCCCGATCTCCCTGGCGCCATCGGTGAGAACGTATGCGAGATACTGTCCGTCGCTTGACCAAGCAAGGTGAGCGACGTTAGGGGCAGCGGTTATGCGCCAAGTCTTTACGACCTGGCCGTCAGGAACGGAGGCGACCGTGAGCACTGTTTCCAATCCTTTTCGCTGCGAGAACGCAACACGCGTGAGGTCGGGTGAGATCACAAGGCCCCGCCCCATCGCATTCATCACGACTTCTTCGACGCCGGTCTCGATCGCCACTCGGCGGAGATTATTCTTTAGTGCAGAGACGTAGTAGAGCCAATATCCATCGGGCGAGATCCGTAGCGGAGTACCTCCGTCCTCGGTCGTAACCCTTTTCTGGTCGGTACCATCTGGGTTCATACGCCAGATCTGGATCGTACCCGTCCGGTCCGATTGGAAAAAAATGGTCTTCGAATCCTGCGAGATCATCGGCACGGTCTCGGCGGATGGATCATTCGTAAGTTGTCGAAGATCGGTCCCGTCCGTGTTGATACTCCAGATCTCGGAATTGCCGGTTCTCAGGGACGAAAAATACACTTTCCCGTCTGATGCGTACGCGACCGTATTCGCTCCGCCCAGCACGATCGGCGGAGCAGTTGGATTCTGGGTCTGAAACAGCATCAGGCGAAAATCCGGCTCGACGTGTGTCGAAACGAGAAGACGCCCGGCCGCGTCCAGGCTCAGCCGGGAATATGTTTCGCCATCAGAAGTCAGTTTGGTGGCCTCTCCCGACGAGGATATATTCCAGATCCGGTAGTTTCGGTCGGGCAACTGCATCGCGGTCGCCAGCAGATCCGTACCGTCCGGCAGCCACGCGATATAGTTAATATTGAAAAACTTTTCGGGAGTTAGTTGGCGCTCGACTCCGGTCTCGATATCAACCCCGGCGAGGTTGAATTCATTAGAAGAATTTCTAGACTGGCCAACCGCGAACGCGACGGTTTTTCCGTCCGGTGAGATCTTATTGTCCCCGATCCTGAACGGCCGCGGCCGGGACGCAAGCTTTTTCTCATTTCGGCCATCAGCCGCATCCGCGATGTAAAGCGCGCAATATTCTTCGTCGGTATGTGGACACCGAATATATGAGATCTTGTCGCCCGCCGGCGAAATGCTTATCCATCCCTGGGTTCCGTCAGTGATCCGCTGCGGTACGCCGCCGACGATCGGCATTCGATAAACAGTTAGCTGAGGCTCCATCTGTGTTCCGCGAACGAAATAGACACTATTTCCGTCCGGCGAGATGGCGAGGCCGCCGTAAAAATCGCCCGACGGAGCAACGATCGGAATGTTATTCGAAGTCTCAAGCTGTCTCAGCCAGAGGCTCTGCTTTCCACTGGTTCGGTTGGTGTAAACCACATTCTTGCCGTCCGGTGAAATAGCGATATGAAAAACGCCGCCGTCGGTCGAGAGCTTTTGTGATGAAAAAGGCGTTGAAAGGATCGGAGCTGAACTGGTTTTCTGAGTTCGCAGCAACCAGCCGCCAATGACGATCACGCCTGCAAGGACGACAAACGCGCTCATCAGGACGAGAACGTACGGACGAGATCTTCGAGGTTGTGCAGATTCTACTGCTGGGGATTCGCGCGATTCCTTCGAGCGGGCGATCGACTCTTCATCCTTGTCCGGGGTGACCGTGGTAAACGCCTCGACCGGCGGCAGGAAACGGTAGCCGCGTCGCGGAATGGTCTCTATATATACCGGTGCCTGAGCATCGTCATTCAATGCTTTTCGAAGCTGCCGAATGTTAAAAGTGATGTTTCCTTCTTCGACAAAACTGTCTGGCCAGACAGTCTCGAGCAGAACTTCTTTCCGAACAAC
>JANMUW010000278.1:0-15304 GCA_031392105.1 Acidobacteriota bacterium
GGCTTCCTAGCAGAATTCGGCCCCGGAGAAGGTGGTGATCATCTCCATCACGTTGCGGAAAGGCTATAGACCAGCCGATCGCTAACTTCAGAGACGTCACCGCCACAGCTGCTTGCTTGCCAGCGCCGCTCGGACCACAGCACACGGCCGTTGACGATGCGTCGGCAACGTGGTATCGCATCCTGCGTAAGGCTGGGTTGGTCTATATCTACTCTCGGCTGTGCGTGCTTGCAGGCGCGGCGATCAAAGCGCGTGGGATACGCTCGTTGCTCGTTATCAACGCTTGATCTACGCGATCCCCCGTCGTGCCGGGTTGACGGACGAGCAGGCAGCCGATGTATTTCAAGAAGTTTTCCTAACACTGTTCGAAAAAATCGATGAGATCCAGCAGCCGGAAAAAATACGGTCGTGGATCGTAACGACGGCGAAGTTCAAGACATGGGCAACCGTCCGTGGGTCGAAGGGTTTGTATTCGCCTGTTAGCGAAGAAGAGATGGAGAATGAGATGGCGAACATCGCTGACGCGGCTCCGCTCGCCGACGAAATGCTGATCGAGGTTGAGCAGCAGCATTTGATCCGGACGGCGCTTCGACAGCTCGAAGAAAGATGTCAGAAGATTCTTACTATGCTCTATCTGGGCGTAGCCGCGGCGAGTTATTCGGAAGTAGCGGAGGCCGTCGGCGTTGGTGAGACCAGCATCAGCCCTCTGCGCTCGAGGTGTTTGAAGAAATTGGAGAAGCTGCTGAACAAATAGTTGTTCCTTTGCGTCCTCTGCGAGCTTTGCGTGAGCTAAAAACCATTTCACGCAAAGCTCGCAGAGGACGCAGAGAAAGAAATAGTGAAATAGCTGTCTTTATTCGATTCCTGAACGCACTGTTCATACGAAGCGGCAAGGTCCGCATAACGTCATGTCTACAGAAAAGAACCTTCAAAACATTATCGATCTGATGCGACGGGATGATTCCGTCGACGCCCCGTCTGACTCGGTCCGCTGGGCGAGTAATCTTTTCCGAACGCGTGCGGTCGAACCAAAGACGTCGTTTGTTAAGAAACTCGCCGCCGTTCTGCAGATGGAGATCGCCCCTAATAAGCCGGCCTTCGGGGAACGCTCGGCGTCGACCTCAGCCGTTCGGCAAATGCTCTATCGAGCGGGCGACAATGCCGTAGATATCAGGATCGAGAAAGCTAAGAAAGGCTTCAGTATCCGCGGCCAGATCCTCGGTGACGGTTTTGCGAATGCGACGATCAGGCTTGCCGACGACGCACGACGTTTCGACGGAACCGCCAGTGATATGAGCGAATTTCAATTCAACAATGTTCCGGCCGGGGCATATGAGCTCACGATCCATGGCTCCGGAGTAGAGATCACACTCAAAGCAATAGATATTTCCTAGTTGGAAACCATTCCGACGAAAATAATGGCGGGAACCGGAAACGGCTTCCCGCTTTTTTTATCTTCCGCTAATATCTTCATGTAATCCTCATTCCACATGAAACGATCTACCCTCGCCGCCCGGCTGATCCAGGCAAGGAACAACAGTGAGCGAAAGAAACTGCTCGCCGCAAATCCAAAACTCGCCAACGCTCTTTTGGCGCGCGAACTGAAAGATCATTCCTATCGCGTTTGGACATCGGACCCGGCAGGTGCACGAAAGTCCGCCGCGGCATTGAAAGTTCTCACCGACTTCTCACCCGACAAGGAAATTGCTGCTCTCGCGCGATGGGTGGATGGAATCGCCGATATTACCAGCGGCAAGCTCGAATCAGCCGTAAAAAATCTAGATTCCGCGTCGCGTCTGCTTTCGCGTCTCGGCCTGGAGAATGAGTCGGCGCAACCTCTCGTTGCAAAACTCATCGCCCTCGCGATGCTCGGCAAGTACAAGGCAGCAGAGTTCACTGGCGAAAAGGCGCTTCGAATCTTCGGCAAATACAACGATCAACTTGCTGCCGGAAAGGTCGAAATGAATCTCAGTAACATTGTCTCGCGGCGCGACCAGTACAAGCTTGCGGAACGATACTGCCTTTCCGCACATCGGCGATTTAAAAAACTCGGCGAGCGCTCGTGGCAGACGATGGCCGAGAACGGGCTCGCGAATACGTACGCCGAATTGAACGACTTCAAACGCGCCGAAGAGTTTTACGCGCAGGCTCTCGCAAATGCTCGTCGGGCGCGGATGCACGTCACCATCGCTGAGATCGAAGCGAGCATGGGGAACCTCGCGCTTTTTCGAGGGCGTTTCGCCGAGGCGATCCGAATGCTGGAGTCGTCGCGCGAAAAATACGAAAAACTCGGGATGCCGCATCAGACTGCGATCGCCGAGCTTGAGATCGCCGATATTTATGCGGAGCTTAATCTCACATCCGAAGCAGGCGAAATTTATCGTCGGTTGATTCCGACTCTGCGTCGTCTGAAGATGCGCGCCGAAGAGGCTCGTGCGCGGGCGAACTTTGGCCGAACGCTGATCGCTTCTGCGAACGTCACAAATGCGCGGGCGGAATTGAAACGTGCCGCCGAATTATTCGAGCGTGAGCGGAACCCCACGGCTTCAGCTGCGGTGCGACTCAGGCTTGCTTCGGTCGAACTATCGCAAGGCAATTATTCGAATGCACTTTCCATCGCAGATGCGGCGGCGGAGTCGCTTGATCATACAGAGAATCTTCGGCTGCCGCTTTCGGCGAAGTGGCTCCGCGGCGAGATCCTTTCGAAGATGGGGCGATTCGACGAAGCCGGAAAATTGCTCAATGCCGCGCTCAAGGAATCACGAAACTTTGAGCAGTCAGCAGTTACGCAGGCGGCGCTGAACTCACTCGGCGTCATTGCGCGAGACATGGGTAAGTTTGGAAAAGCCGAGACGTTGTTCGAGTCCGCGATAGCGTCCGCTGAGACTGCGCGTGCTCCTCTGCACGGTGAAGAATTTCGTATGGCGTTCCTAGCAAAATCAATCGAGCCGTATGAGAACTTAGCCCAGCTTTATTTGCAGCAGGGTGATTTGGAAAATGCGTTAACCGCCGTCGAGCGTGCGCGCTCACGCTCGCTGCTTGAATCCGTCGATGCCGGACTGAAACGCGGAAGGAATGACGGAGCGAAGGAGCTTCGCGAACAGTTGAATTGGCTATACAGCCGGCTGGCCCGGGCGGATGACGGTGACGGCGCGAAACTCCAGCGGCAGATTCGCGATGGCGAGAAAAAGCTCGCGGCCCATTTGCTGCGTGCGCAAAGCTCGTCACGATCACGCACGGAAAAACTACCGGATGAATTGGATATTCGGACGCTGCAAAAGCAGCTTGGCGAGAACCGCGCATTGATCGAGTTCATTGAGCACGACGGGAGCTATTCCGTCTTTGTCGTCACCAACAATCGTGTCGAGTACGTAAGCGAGATCGCTTCGGAACCGGAAATTCTGAAGCTCCTCGAGGGTCTGCATTTTCAATTTGGCGCGCTCAGGTTTGGGGGCGCGGCAGTCGCGACGTTTTCGGGACAGCTGAAATCACGCGCAGATTCCTACCTTGAGGAATTGCATCACGCGCTACTCGACCGGATCATTAGCAGCCTAGATCGCCGCGACCTGATCATCGTTCCGGCAGGCGTGCTCAACTACGTTCCGTTTCACGCATTGTTCGACGGCGAAAGATATTTGATCGAATCGCACGGCGTCAGATACGCGCCGAGCGCGGCCGTGTGGGCGAAATTGAACTCGAGACCGGCGCGTGCCGCAAAGAACGCATTACTGATGGCATTCGCTGATGAGCGGATCCCGCTCGTGGATGATGAAGTGAAGGAACTAGGTAAATTGCTTCCGCAAGCCAAGAAACTTACGGGTAAGCGGGCTACATTTGATGCGTTTCAGAAGAATGCGGCGAATTTCGATCTCGTTCACCTCGCATGTCACGGCCAGTTCCGTCCCGACAATCCGATGTTCTCGAGCCTCCATCTGGCGGACGGATGGGTCACGGTACGTGATCTATATTACAGACGGCTAAGGGCCCAGCTTGTTACCCTGAGTGCGTGTGAGACCGGAATCAACACGATTTCCGCAGGACAGGAGATATTGGGTCTGGCTCGCGGTTTTCTTTCGGCCGGTGCAAGGTCACTAATGCTGAGCCTTTGGACGGTAAATGACGAAGCGACTACGCGCTTGATGAAACAGTTTTACTCCAGCCTGCAACGCGGTGCGGGCGTTTCCGCATCATTAAGGATTGCTCAAAGGGATTTCATTGAACGTGGCGAGCATCCGTACTTTTGGTCGCCATTTTTCGTGATCGGATAATTATCGATTGGTTTGTCTTTTTGATGTGGCTTCGGACACTGTGTCTACGCGGAGGGCCATTTTCGAGCATTAACGATGTTTAGTTTTATTCCGAGCCGGAGATCGAGTTTGCTGGTATTGGCGAGTTTCATTCTCGTTTTTGCCGGCAGTAGCAGCGCGCAGACGTGCGATGCGGTACCTAAACAGATCCTACTCGATCTGCTGAACCAGGCCGATCTACCCGCGATCGCAACCCAGTACGGCCTTGAGCAGACGCCGATCGATCAGGTCGGCACGCCGCCGACATACCGGATGAAGATCCGGGATGACAATGATCAAACGCCCTGTCAGATTGCCCAGGCAATGTTCTCGGACGCTCGAATTTCTCAAAAAGAGACGAACCGAAAATTGAAGGTGGTGGAAAAGGAAGGCCTGCCATGGACCATCGGACGCTCTTGGGCGATTGGCCGTTCGTGGGCGATCGGCGGCAGCGCGAAGGGTTATGCGATGCAGTGGTTTCCCGACACGATCAAGCTTGATCAAGCTCACCAGATTACACGCGGTTACATGAACAACCCGCCGCCGGGACAACAGCCCCGACCGATCGTCGTTGCCGTTCTCGATACTGGAATCGATCTGAATCATCCGGCATTCGCAGGAAAGTTGGTGCCAGGCTATGACTTCGTGGATAACGACACCGACCCGAGCGAGGTCGGCGTGCTTCGTGTTAACCCGACTTACGGGCATGGAACTCATGTAGCGGGCATCGTAGCTCTGGTCGCGCCCGACGCGAAAATCATGCCGATCCGAGTCTTGGACCAGAATGGCGAAACTGATCTGTGGAAACTCAAGGACGCGATCATCTGGGCGGCAAGCCATGGAGCTGATGTCGTCAATTTCAGCCTCGCTTACCCGAAGGACTTAACGCCACAAAGCAATAGCTTTCTCTTTAAGCTTATGAAAAAGGGTGACGGTGTTCCTGGCGGACCCTCGATCCCGGGATTAAATGATGAGGTCATTGTCTTTGCAGCAGGTGCCGGTAACGGAGGGCAGATCGGAAACGGTGCCGAAAGGATCTATCCGGCGGCCGAGCGTCATGATAACGACGATGATACGAACAATACGGACATCGACAATATCTTGAGCGTCGGCTCGAGTTCGCGACTCGAACGTCTTTCTATCTTTTCCACGATGGCAAACGTCCAGAATCGCGGCACCGATCGGTGGGTGCGTCTTGTTGCTCCGGGTGAAGACATTGTGAGTGCGATCCCGGGCGGACGTTACGGAATGTGGTCCGGCACGTCGATGTCGTCCCCGATGGCCGCTGGCATTGCCGCCCTGGTCCTTTCGGTCCGCCCGATCAACGGCACCGTTCACACGGCGAGCGATGTCGTTGACGAGATCGAAGAGACGGGCTGGCAATGGGAATGTACACTCGCCTCTCGCGGAGGCGTAAAGATGGAAACTGCGCGAATCGACGCGTTCTGTGCGGTGACGAACAACACGGCATGCTACCAACCGAGGACAATTTGTAACGAATAGAATTTGTTTTGAAAGAGCGGGGCCAGCCCCATACGCGCCAAGTTAGGTTTCAGGCGCAAGCTCGCGTTAGCGAGTGACAGCATAAAGCCCCCAGCGTGAGCTGGGGGTGGGTCGTCATATCAACCGAGCTCGCGTATGCGAGCGACAGATTTTCGGTGCCCCGAGCTATCGCCCGCATACGCGGGCTCCGTCACGGTCTCGGTGGCAACCCCGGGCTAAGGCCCGGGGCTTTATGCTGTCGCTCACTATGCGAGCTTGCGCCTGAAACCCAACTTGGCGCGTAATGGGGCTGGCCTCTTTCTTGGTTCAACCCTCGATCACCATTAATTTATTCTCAACTCCTGTCTTTCCGCCTTCTCAATCCACACTGTGTCCTTGCGTAACCGAATTGCGGGAAACTCTCTTCTCAAAAACGGTTAGAAAAATTCTAAGGATTAAGAAGGTAATGAAAATGAAACAATCAAAAGGGAATCGCAATTTCGCAAGATTCGGCGCTCTGCTGGTGTTGGTAGCGTTATGGGTAATAGTCCCATTCGCTATAGGCGACAACACCGCGAGCGCCGAAGAAATATTGAGCGACGACATCGTTATAGGGGCGACCTTGACGGGAGCTCCGATCGGCGGCGTGTCGCCGACAGGTTTTGCAGAATACCGGGTGGACGATCAGAACCGAAGGCGGTTGGACGTCGACGGGTTCTCGATCAATTTGCCGGTGGGTACAGTCCTGACGGTCTCCATTAACAATGCCGTGATCGGCAACGCAACCGTAAGTTCGTGCAGCACGTTCTTTTTTAGACGCCGGACCGATGATGGTCAGCAGGTCCCGATCATCACTTCCGGCATGCCCGTTCAGATCTTGAACGGTGGCGGCATCGTGCTCTCCGGTACCTTCGGTTCCGTGAGCCCGAGTCCTTCGCCGTCTGGTTCACCGTCCGGAACCCCGAGCGCCAGTCCTTCGCCGTGTGCGAGCCCGAGCCCGACCGGTTCTCCGAACGGAACTCCTAGTCCGTCACCGACCGGTTCGCCGAATCCAAGTCCGAGCCCGACCGGTTCCCCGAATAGCGGTGACCTGTTTGCCGGATTGTCAGGTCCAACTATCAATGGCGTGCTGCCGAACGGCTTCGCACAATTTGAAATTCACAGCAGCCGTCTCGAACTCGAAGTTCGTGTCAACCAGGTGAACTTGCCGGGCGGCACGCAGCTCTCGGTCGTCGTCGATAACATCAACGTCGGTTCGATGTTCATCTCGAGCGGCGAAGGCAGGCTGAGAAATCGCACGGACGATGGTCAGGTGGTACCGCCCGTCGTCGTCGGATCAACGATCGCGATCCGAAATGGCGCCGCTACTATCATGACCGGAACATTCATGGGCTTCACCGGACCGAGTCCCAGTCCAAGCCCGACGGCAAGCCCGTCACCCGGGTCGAGCCCGAGTCCCAGCCCGAGTCCCAGCCCTTCGCTTGGACGTTCGTTCGAGTCGCATCTCATCGGAACCGGAGTTCAGCCTCCCGTTCAAACGAACGCAACCGGCGAAGTAAAAGTGACGCTGAACGCGACTGAGACGCAGGCGACGATCTTTGGCGAATTCCATAACCTTGGCAGCAACCAGGCAAACGCAAGGATCGAAGCTCTCGTCGGCGGCGTCGTCCTCATTCGCGATCTTGGCGTTGTTGGCGGGACCAACGGCAACTTTGCCTCGGTGACGATCGATGTCTCTCCGGCGCAGGTCAGCCAACTTCGAGCCGGCATCTGGTCGGCGGTGATCGGCAGCGTGAACAATCCCGGCGGCGAGATCCGCGGGTCGTTCCGCCAGCGTTCGAACCTCGCGGACTTTGACGGCGATGGCAGCAATGACCTCTCCGTGTTCAGACCGTCCGACGGTGTCTGGTACTCGCAGAACGGATCAGGCTTTACTGCGAGCCAGTTCGGTACCGCATCGGACAAGGTTGTCTCCGCCGACTACGACGGCGACGGCCGCACCGATACGGCAGTATTTCGAAATGTCGACGGCTTCGGTATCTGGCAGATCCGGCGAAGTTCGGATGCGGGCATCTCCACGGAGCAGTTCGGTTTTGCAACCGACATCCCGACCCGCGGCGATTTCGACGGCGATGGGATCAACGATGTCGCTGTATATCGTCCGTCAACCGGAGTCTGGTACATCAAGAACAGCTCGAACGGCGGATTCACGATCACTCGATTTGGCCTTGCCGAAGACAAGCCGATCCCGCTGGATATCGATGCCGATGGACGTGACGATATCGCCGTCTTTCGCCCGAGCGATGGAAACTGGTACTGGCTGCGAAGCTCCGACGGACAGTTCGCTGCGGCCCACTTCGGCCTGAGTGGCGACATCCCGGTCCGAGGTGATTTCGATGGTGACGGCAAATCGGACCTGGCCGTGTATCGTCCGTCTTCCGGGATCTGGTACTCGCTGAACAGCTCGAACGGTGAGTTCAAGGCGATCCGGTTCGGTCTCGACGGAGATATCCCCGTCGCGGGCAACTACGATGGTGACGGAAAGACAGACATCGCTGTGTTCCGCCCGTCGGATGGCAATTGGTATATCTTGCGAAGCGTGGATGGAGGATTTCAGTCGATCCGATTCGGCCTGAATGGTGACATCCCGACGATCGCAAGGTGATAAGCCAAAGGGCGAGGCCATGTGGTCTCGCCCAATGAAATTATCCGAGCACTTCTTCGAACGTGGGTAGGTGAGAAGAAGAATGCTTGGAATCAAAGGTTCCGAGTGCTTAGCCCTCCTAAGCATCCGGGACCTTTTAATTTATTTTCTCGAGGACTTTCTCGATCTGTTTGATGTGCCGCATTTCATGCCCGCCCTTCAGAGCAAGCCATTCTTGCGCAGATATATCTCCGAAGAAGGGATGCGGAAACTTCAGCTCGGTTCCGTTCACCGAAGCGAACAGTTCCCGAAGCTGCTCGACGTTCTTCGCAGTCTCGTCGAGCTTCACCAGCGACTCAGCGATGCTCGTTGTTCCGGTGGGCCTAACGACCTCTGGCGCCTCCACTTTCATGCGGGCGATCTCCGATCCCTTCTGCAGAAAGTTATCGGTTATTACTACCGCACCGTCGGACGTCTGGCCCGCGTCCCGTGCTTTCTTTAAAAGTTTTGCGCATATCCTCATCGCACTCTCGTCGACCATCGCGATGTGCTCGACAATTTGGGCGACGGACCATTTCTCATCGTCGGGTAACGACGAGGTTTGTTTGGTGGTCAAGGAGGAAACGAGTTCCTTCAAGCGTGCTCGGATCTTGTTGTTGCCATCATAAATTTCGTCGAGTGTTTTGTAATTCATAAGTTCATCTCAAATCAAGCTGATGGGTCTGAGTCAATACTGTGGCGCCGGTGTTTAAATTGCCTCCACCTTCAGGTGGAGGGCAGCGGTCATTTTCACCATCGGGCTTCAAGCCCAAAAATAAGAAGAAGCTTCCTTTTGGCTTTAGCCTTTCGGCTGAAGCCTCGGGGATCATTCCTTTTTTATTTTGGCTGAAGCCGCGCTACCGGAACTCCAATTCAAACCACGACCTTAAGGTCGTGGCAATTTAAACAGCCTGCGCCAGAATATGCGAATCGGCGGCGTTGCCGCAGGCTAAATTTTATTCGCACCTTCGGTGCTTTCAAGGAGATCTTGCTGAACGCCTCTCACCGCGTCACCGCCTGCGGCGTCAGCACGAGCCGATGCCAACGAGGAAAGCTCGTTACGCTGTCAGCTTCGTTCTTCATTCGTCTGATATACGCGGTTTGAAAATAAAGCAGATCATCCGCCGTCCAATTTAAGGCGACGATCGGATTGTAAGAAACCAAGGTCCTTTCATCCGGCAAAGTCGTCGGGCCCGTCGAAATTATGTTCGCGTTCGAGTTCGCTGTCGGGGCAGCGTTCGCGTCCGTCGAACCGTTCGCCGCATCGAGCTTTGTCGCCTGATCGCGGTCATAGGCCTGTGACGAGATCAGAAGATTATTCCGTAGCGGGATCGCCGCCTGCGTAGGCGTGGTACCTGCCGAGTCATAGATCCTGATCTGGTTGTCGAACGCACACGCAATCTTCGACGAATCCGGTGACCAGACGGGCTGGACCGCGGTCAGTGCGTCGTCGAGTCGTCGCTCGCGTCCGTTCTTCTCGATGACACGCGGCCGACCGACAGGCACAAACGTCTCTCCGCCTTGATCCGCGCGATCATTCAGATATCTCCATTCGATCGACTTCGCCGCCAGCGCCACGAGCATCGAACTGTCCGGCGACCACACGTAATAGAAATAGATCAAACCCTCATTCTGCGTGATCGCTTTGACGCCGTCTCCATCAAGATTGCAAATGTAGATCTGCTCCGTGCGGAACGTAAGTATTCCGGTCGGTGCCGCCGGAGTTGCGGCGGCAGGCGGCAGATCCGCGTTGGCATTGGCCTCCGCGTCCACCGCACTCGGCGTCGGTGATGAGTCCGCGGCTGAGTTTGTATCTGCACTCGGTGAGGGATTGGTTACGGCATCACCCACGTCAAGTGTCGGGACAAGCTCAAGCGAAGTTCCGCGGGTCATGGCGACGAATGCGACGCTCGATGAATCCGGGGACCACCTTATCGTATCCGGGAAATGCACGGCCATGGTATCGGCCGTGACCTTCTTGAGTATCTTTCCGTCGCCCGTGTACATATCGAGCCGGAATTCAGATGTCAGATCACCTGCTTTGTGATATACGGCAAGCACGCGCTTCGCATCGGGTGACGCGATCGTCATGTCGAGGCTCTCCTGCGGACGGTTCGCGTCAAAATCTCCCTGCACCGACGCGTTGCGCTCTTCGTTCGATGCATCTTTCTTTGCATCGGGCGGAGGCACGTCGGCCTCGTACCGATAGTTGAGGCGAACTGCCGGTACCTGGCTGAGAGAAGTCGGTGCGGCACCGGGAAGATCGACACCGGAACGTGAGCAGCCGAACAGAAACGCCAGAACGGCGAGAAGCAAAATTAACGAAAAGATCTTCATACAAAAGGCTGGCTCCAACGGAGCCGAATGTTTGTAGTCAAAAGCACCGAAAAAATCAGGGCTCCGTAGGAGCCAAATATTGGTAGCACGCCGTTCCAATCAGGCCCTAAGCTCCGGAGGAGCGACACCCCGCGGCGGATGCCGCTCCTCTGGAGTTTTTGTCATGTTTTCGATGGCGATTCTACCAACATTTCGCTCCTAACGGAGCTACCGCGGCGCTCCAATCATTTCAGCTCCGCCTTCAAATAATCCTGGTAAAGCTTTCGCTGTTCGTCGGTCGGCTGTGCGACACGTTTGAAGGAATACGACGCCCGCGTACTCGAACCCAGCTTGAACGCTACATCGCGAAGCTTATCAAATCGGAAGATCGTTAGCTTGACCGTATCGCCAGGCTTACGCTCGCCGAGATAGCTTTGCAAGAACGCATTGCTCGCGCGATAACCGTCGATCGCTAAGATTTGATCTCCTGTGTTCAGCCCTTGTTCGTACGCCGGCGTATTCGCCGGTATCGAACGGATCGTAAGGCGGCCGGCGTCCTCCGTAAGATCCGCGCCAATGTAGGCTTTCGTTTTGTCCGGCTCGGCTACGACGAGCTGCAAGCCGATGCCTTTCATGATGCCGTCGTAATCGATCTCGGCTTCGCCGCGAACATACTTCGAAAAGAAATCATCCAGGCTTCGACCGGCCGCGAGTTCTGCCGCTTTCTGAAAGTCGGCGGGAGTGTAGTTGCGATTCTTTTTATAGAACTCGTTATAGAGATATCGCATCACGTCATCGAGCGATTTCGCTCCGCCGGACGCGGTCCTGATCGTGACATCGAGCATCATCGTGACGATTTCGCCCTTGTCGTAATACGAGATCTGATTATTGATCGCGTTCTCATCCTGGCGGTAGTACTTGATCCACGCATCGAAGCTCGCTTCTTCAAGACTCGTCTCGAAACGGCCCGGACGATTCTGAAGTTGTTCGATCGTGCTTGCCCGAGCGTCAAGAACATCCTTGTCTGTCACCAGACCGGCGCGTCGCATGAGCAGATTTTCGTAATACGCGGTTCCGCCTTCGGCGATCCAGAGAAGCTTTGTGTAATTTTCATTCTCGTAATCGAACGGGCCGAGTGCGTCGGGCCGAATGCGCTTCACGTTCCAGAGATGGAAATACTCGTGTGCGACGAGACTCAGAAATCCGTTGTAGCGTGTCTGCGGCTTGAAGCCGAAGCGGTTCCATTGAAGCGCCGTCGAGTTGAGGTGCTCAAGCCCGCCGCCACCGCGCAGGTTTACGATGAACGTGTAATTGTCGATCGGCAGCTCGCCAAAGATCTTGTAGCCCTCTTCGGCAATTTTGGCCGAGTCTTCCGCGATCTTTTTGAGATCGTAATTTCCTTCGCCCGTGATTACAACGCGGTGCGGTTTGCCGCGCACGTCAAACGATATTTCCTTGAAGTCGCTGACTTCGAACGGCGAATCGTAAAGCACGTCGAAGTTCGGAGCCCGAAACGTATTCGACGCACCTGAGACGCTCGGCAGGCCAGTCGCAACTCTCCAATTCGTGAACGGAGCGACAGTCACAGTCGACGGCGCATTTAGCTGCCCGGCGGGAAACATCAGGAGCGCGGCGTTGTTCCAGAACGCGTGCTCGTCGTTCAGCTCGTTCGTCCTGACCGTCAGTTCGTTCGAATAAACTCGGTACGTTGCAACGAGCTCTTTGACGCCCTTCGAATCGATCTGCCATGTGTTCTTGTTTATCTTTTGCCAGGTAATAGCCCGGCCGTTGGCATCTTTGACCGCGAAGTCCTGGACGTGTCTCGCGTATTCGCGAACGAGATAACTTCCCGGCGTCCACACAGGCATTTTCAGCTCAGCCTTTTCTGGCATCCGACTCCACCTCAGACGCATTTCGACTTCTAATAAATGGGTCCACGGTTTCGACATCGACACCGTATAGCTGATACTCGGAGCCGATGCCTGCGTGCTCGACGCGGCTGTTTTTGCGCCTGCGGTTCGTTTAGTTCGGGCCGGCGTTTCCTGGTACATAAAAAAAATGGCTATGAGAAACAGCGCGATAGTGTTCAGTGTTACTCACATGAGTCAATAAATTCTCCCAACCTTGGTACGTTCTTAGTTTTTGTTATCTTACTATAGATGTGTTTCGGACATGAGCAGACGAGGAGGTTTATGAACTCGGTCTGTAATGAGAAGTTAGTTTCACGCAGAGCTCGCGGAGACCGGAGAGTTCACGCAGAGCTCGCAGAGTCCGCAGAGAAGCTCGACGCTTCCGCAAGCCTCTGCGATCTCCGCGAGCTCTGCGTGAAGCCTCCGTACTCTGCGAGCTCTGCGTGAAATCTCCTCACTTAATAGTTTAAATGAATGACTCACCGCTAAACAAAGAACCGGACACTCAGCAAGAGCGGTTCTTCACCACGCCGCTTATTCTGATCTTCCTAATTGTCTTCATCGACCTCATCGGTTTCGGGATGGTCATCCCTGTCCTGCCGATATATGCCCAGACGGCACCGTTCTTCGCCAACCCGTTCGAGATCGGACTTGTCGTCTCGATCTATTCATGGATGCAGTTTGTTTTCTCTCCGATCCTCGGCAGACTTTCGGATAAGTACGGCCGTCGTCCGGTTTTGTTTGTCAGCTTACTCGGCTCAGCCGTCGGTTACGTCGTACTTGGTTTGGCGAACACGCTCTTGCTTGTTTTTGTCGGCCGCATCATCAGCGGAATCACGGGTGGAAATATTTCGGCGGCCCAGGCTTATATCGCGGATGTCACGACAAAAGAAAATCGTGGAAAGGGAATGGCTCTGTTCGGTGCTGCGTTCGGACTTGGATTCGTGCTCGGCCCCGCGATCGGTGGGATCACAAGCAAGTACGGTGTGCACGTTCCATTTTTTATCGCGGCGGTGCTGTCTCTCGTTGCCGGCTCGGCTGTCTATCTTGTTTTGCCTGAGACGCGGCGGCCGGGAGCGGAACACGTCGAAGAAGAATCCGGTGGCAGGATCGCGCAGCTCCTCGGATCGCTTCGCGAGCCGCAATTCGGCACCGTCAACCTGATCTATTTTCTTCTGGTAACGGCGTTCTCGATCATGACCTATGCGTTCGTGCTCTATACGGCGTTCCGCTTCAACTATACGGCGGAGCAGAACGGCTACCTGTTCGCTCTCGTGGGTCTGACTGCGGTATTCGGGCAGGGCGTTTTGTTCGGAACGCTGGTGAAGCGTTTCGGCGAAACCCGGCTTGTCGTATTCGGATGTTTCCTGATGGCTTTGAGCTTCGCTGCAATACCGTTCATAACACCGGCGTTCACAGGTGCCGCCGGCCTGATTGGAGTAAGCATCATGCTCGCGTTTGCGAACTCGCTCGCTGCGCCATCGCTCAACACCCTCGCGTCGAAGATCAGTCACGAGCACAGACAGGGCAGTGCGCTTGGCATAATGCAGTCGGGTGCAAGTCTCGCACGTGCGATCGGGCCGATGATCGGCGGCGTGCTGCTAAATAACGCGATGAACCAGATCGACGACGCAACGCTTTACCGCACGTTCTTCGCCGCGGCTGCGATAATGTTCGCCGCGTTCGTGATCGCTATTTATTCCGTGAGATTGATCGGCAAACAGATCACGGCCTAGCTGACCGCTCTCTGACGCTGCTTGCTTGTGGCGGGGAAGGAAAGTTTGAAAGTAGTACCGTTGCCGTTCTCGCTCTGAACCTCGATCGTGCCGGCGTGTTCCTGGACGATGCCGTAACTCACCGCAAGCCCCAACCCGGTTCCGTTACCGACGCCTTTTGTCGTGAAGAACGGATCGAAGATCTTGTTGAGATTCTCTTCGGAAATGCCTTCGCCGGTGTCGCTCACTTCAATATTGACCTCACCGTCGTTCGCACTCTCGGTGACAAGGCTTATTTGTCCGCCGCTCAACATCGCGTCGCGAGCGTTCAGGATGAGGTTCGTAAATACCTGCTGAAGTTTTCCGCTGTTGCCGAAGATCAGCGGCGGCGATGATGTGTAGTTCTTGACGATCTCCACATTTGATTTTCGCAGCTGAGGTTCGAGAAGTTGGATCGTGTCGTCGAGGAGTTTGTTGACGTCGATCTCGGCAGATTCGACGATGTTTCCGGTGCGGGAAAAATTCAAAAGATTTCCGACGATGTTTGTCGCCCGATCGGTTTGGCGTTGCATCTTTTGCAGCAGCGCGTGTTTGGGATCGGTCTCGGGGATCATGCCGAGCAGCATCTGGGTGTAGCTCGATACGCCGGTCAGCGGCGTGTTCACTTCGTGAGCGACGCCGGCGGCGAGCAATCCGATACTGGAAAGTTTTTCGCTCTGCTGCAGCGTCTCTTCCAACTTCACGCGAGACGAAACATTTTCGAGAACGATGATCGCTCCGGTTTGAGAGTTCGAGATCGACCGCAGCGGCGCGACGGCGACGTTCAGGATCAACGAATTTCCCCGACCGTCGTACGTGTGAAGCTTGTAGGCGTTCCTGATCTCGGTGAGATGCCATTTCGACTTACCGAGA
>JANMUW010000295.1:0-1936 GCA_031392105.1 Acidobacteriota bacterium
AACAACGATTCTGACTGAGAATAGTGGCCGCTCCATTTCCGTGCAATCGGAAATCGCAAATCGCAAATCGAAGATTCCTGCCTCTTGCCTAAAATATCGAAACTATGCATAATTTTTCTGTTTTTACTCTCGCTTAGTGTCTCGACAGGCGCGCCCGTCCGGTTAGTTTGCGACGATCACGGTTCGGTTCAGAGAGTACGGATAAGGTTTCAAAAGTGGAATAGTCTAAAGGTGAAAGAGTGAAAGGTTCGTCCCACGATTAACTTTTTCACTCTTTCACCCTTTCACTCTTTCACCTTTAAACTTTCTAATCGATCCGTCCGTCAAAATTCGCGAGGTTCACAACTATCGAGTCCAGCGCCGACGTTCGAACGCCCGGTTCATTCACGCCGTTAACGACCATCGAGAACACAAGCTCTTCGCCCGTAGCGGTCTTCACATATCCCGACAACGCCGAGACCTGATCGATCGTCCCAGTCTTTCCTCTCACATTCCCCGACGCCCGCGTTCCTTTGAATCTGTTTCGAAGCGTTCCATCAACTCCGCCGATCGTGAGACTGTCGCGCCACGCCTGCGAGTAACGACTCTGCTTTCCCATGTACGTGTAGAGCTGAACGACAGCAGCCGGCGTTATCAAATTGTGCCGCGACAGTCCGCTGCCATCATGCTGGATGATCCCGTCCGGCGCGACACCGATCTCGATCAGAAATCTCTGAACCACGGATATGCCGAGGTCGGCACTCGTAGCATTACTAACTGGAGCAACACCGCCGCCCGGCGTGGACATCGAGAGGCGCGCGTTCTCGCCAAGTGTCCACAACAACGTCTCCGTGTACATGTTCTGACTCGGCTTCATCGTCTTTGCGGCGACGACGCTCAAGGGCGGAGATTCGAGCTTCGCAAGTTCGACAGAAGCGTCCGGGACTCCCGCCGGTTTCGAGTTCACGGAACGAGTTTGCCCCGTGACGACGACACCCTTTGCGGTCAGCCGTTCCTTCAACAACGCGGCAAACAAATCGGCCGGACGCGACACGGTAACTGAGCCCGTAAATCCCGCATTACCTACCGGCAGTGAACCGGTTATCTCGATCAGATTTCTGTCTACCTTTTTTTCGATCTTTAACGTTCGCAATGACCCGGCCTGAGAAGTCAGACACTGATTGACGATGCGCACCACAGGATTGAATGGCGCCATCTTTACCGTGCACGGATATCCCGACGGCCCCGGTTTTACGCTGAGATCGATCGCGTTGTCATTGAGCGGCAGCGCCGATATCTCGGCGCCGTAGTCCCACTGCAGATCCTCCCACTCCCATTCACCGGGAACCGCGCTGCCGTTAAAGTAAGTTTCGTCAGCGATCAGATCACCCTCGACTCGCTTTACGCCCGCAGCGACGATCTTGTCGGCCAGGTCATCGAGGCCTTTGTAATAATTTCCTTCCGAGAAACGTGTCGAGATGGAAACATCCCCGCGTCCGAAGATGCGGAGACTGCCCTTGATGACTCCGGCCGCGTCCGGTAACGCGGCGGCATAAACACTCGTCACAAAACGGAAGTCCGGCGACAGTTTCTCGATCGCTGTTGCGACCGTGAAGTTCTTCATGTTGGAGGCGGGCATGAAGTACTTCTCCGAATTCTGCTCAAAAAGGACCTTGCCGGAGCTTAGCGAGACGATCTTAACTCCGACCTGTCCCCGCCGAAGCTCTGGGGCAAGCAGCCTCGTGCGAATTCTGGCCTGAAGATCCGCGAGGGTCTGAACCTGGTTTTGCACCAAGGCCGGCAAAGACGGAGAAGGAACAGGTGAGGGGGTTGGCGTCTGTGCCGCTCCGGTAACTGCGGCCGTCAATGCAAATAAGATCAGAAAAGCTTTCTTCATTGTGTCGATTCTACCGAAATCTTTGATGACCGAAAAGCCGGAGTGGCTCGCTGGTTCTTG
>JANMUW010000308.1:0-9200 GCA_031392105.1 Acidobacteriota bacterium
CCGCTTCGCCTGGTGTCTTCACCTGCGTGGCTCTTCGATTCAACAAGTTGGTCTAACATTTTAAATTCCTCCCTTCTTCCGGTGCCAAACGAGAGTCAAGGGCTACGAAACCTAACCGTGTGTTCGATGATAAATCTCAAACCTCAAGTTGTAACCATTTGTGTTAACAGCAACGGCTCAACTCGATGTATCTAAACTTTCTTTCGCTGGAGTTTGAAGCTTCGTTCATTAAGTGCGGGGCAAAAGGAACTTGCCGGCAACGCATAACAAACTCTACAAACTCCCGTTTCCTGCAGAAAGTCCAACGGAAAAAAGCAGATACAGATATTTAATTGACCAGCAACGTTAAGAATACTAATTTCTTACTTTTCGAAAGTCAAGAATAATCGCCGGCATTGTACGGTAAATTACAATTTATTACCGTGTTACGGGGCGTCGCGTTACCGAACGTCGCGAGGCTGATGCCATCTTCTCACCGGTCTGCGAAGAGATCTGGACTTCCTTAACTTTCGCCGCTCCAAGTTTGGCCTGCCACCAGATTGCAATGGGGCTAGCAATCGCGATCGTGGAGTATGTTCCGGTGATAGAACCGACGAAAAGAGCAAGCGAAAATCCACGCAGCACTTCGCCGCCGAATAATACGAGTGCAAGTACCGACAAGAACACGAGACCGTTCGTAACGATCGTGCGCGACATTGTCTGGTTGATCGAATCGTTGGTCAATTGATAAAGCGACTTGTCGCGATGCAGCGTCAGATTTTCACGGATTCGATCGAAGATAACGATCGAGTCGTTTACCGAAAATCCTACCAGCGTGAGCAGTGCGGCGAGGACGGTCAAGCTTATTTCCCACTGGAAAACCGAGAAGAAAGCGAGTGTGATCAGAACGTCATGGAAAACGGCAATGACGGCACCAGCGGCATAAGTCCAATCATACCGAAAGGCGATAAAGAGTAGGATTCCGACCAGTCCAAGCAGGGTTGCGAGCACCGCCTGATTGCGAAGCTGTGCACCCGCCACCGGCCCCACCGCGTCAGTTCCAACGATCTTGTATGCCGCTGATGGATCATCCGCCAACTGATTGGCACCTTCGGCTTCCTTTCCAAACGTGTCGAGCCCGGCTTTTACAAAGCAGCGTCCGGCTTCATCTACGTTCGGGCATATCTCCGGCCGCGCACCGAGGTTCGGCACCTTTATAAGTACTTCGTCAGTCTTGTCCGTCGAGTCCTGAATGATGGCTTCGGCGATTCCTGCATTTTGAAGCGCAGCACGGATTTCATCGGTCGCCGGCTTTTGTCGAAACTTCGCAGTAACGACTGTTCCACCTTGGAAGTCAACGCCCAGATTGAACGCGTCGGTTCCACCTTCCGTAAACTGCCTGCCGACGGCCGAGATCAAGCCGGCCAAAAGGATTAGGATCGAAACTGCGATCAAAGGCTTTCTCAAGCCCATCCAGTCGACGTGAATATTGGTAAAAAATTCAAACATTGCTTCAGTCTCAGATACTAAGTTTCTTCAGTTCCGGATTCCGCTCGAGCAGCCACATGAAGATCGTACGTGAGACGAATACGGCTGAGAACAGGTTTATCAACAACCCGAGGATCAGTGTTACCGCAAATCCGCGGATCGGACCCGAACCATAGAGGTAAAGGATTATCGCCGAAAGAATTGTTGTGACATGCGTGTCGATAATGGTTATGAAGGCGCGATCAAAACCCATAACGATCGCTTTTCCGACGTCGTGACCGGCACGCAGTTCTTCACGCATTCGCTCAAAGATAAGAACGTTGGAGTCGACCGCCATACCGATGCCGAGAATAAGGCCTGCGATCCCCGGGAGAGTCAGTGTCGAGTCGATCATGATCAGTGCCGCCAAAGTCAGGAGCAAATTGAGTATCAATGCGATCACCGCGTTGACACCGGATCCGCGGTAGTAGATCAGCATGAAGAAAACGATAAAGGCCAAGCCCGCAAGCGATGCGGTGACACCCGCTCGGATCGAATCTGCACCGAGGCTCGGACCGACGGTTCGTTCTTCCTGGTACTCAATCTTCGCCGGAAGAGCTCCGGAGCGAAGGGTCAAAGCTAGATCGTCTGCCGCCTCTTTCGTGAACCGGCCCGTGATCTGACCACTATCAAATATCTGGGACTTGATAAAGGCAGCCGACTTAACTTCGTCGTTCAGCACGACCGCCATGTAGTTGTTGATATTCTTCCCGGTCCAGTCGCCGAACTTCTGAGCTCCAGCCGGCTTGAACGAAAAGTTGATCTCGAACTCGTCGCCGCCCGCACGACCCTGATTAGCGGATGCATCGCGCAGCTCACTACCATCGACCACCGCGGGATATTCGACAACGACGAACTGCTTCAGTTTCTCTTCGGGATTCGTGGATGTCGGAGTCGCGGTATCTCTTTCCGAGTAGGGATAGATCCGTCGATTCGCCGGGACTGTCCCACCAAGTGACTGTTTCGCCGCTTCTTCCGTCGGATACGTTTGAACGGATGCCGGGCTCGGAGGGCTGACGATCTTCATCAGCTCAAGATTTGACTCCGCTCCGATCAAGTTCTTGATTCGTTCCGGATCGTCAACACCAGGCATCTGAAGGAGGATCTGTCCGGCGGACTCCGCACCATGCCGCTGAAGCGTCGGCTCCTTGACGCCGAACGCATTGATACGGCTGTCGATGATCTTCAGCGCTTGCTCAACAGCCTGATTCTTGAGGACGGTCTGAATGTTTGAAGGCAAAGACCAGGTTATCGTGTCGCCGCTTTCAGCTTGCGTCCAGTTAAACAGATCGACTTTCTTTTTTACTTCCTCAATAACGGCGGCCGATTGCGACGCGTCACTTAACTGAAGAGAGATCGAATAATTTCCGTTCTCAGCGACGATAGTGTTACCGGTCACGGGGAGCTTCGCGTCCTGGGCTGCCGTGAGCGCCGCCTGAGCATTGTTCTCGGTCAGCGTCTTAAGATACTCATCGGTCTTAACACGCATCACGAGGTGCGAGCCGCCGCGAAGATCAAGGCCGAGATTTATGTTGTTGGCAAGATTTTCCTTAATGCCCTGCCCTGTAAAATCGGCTCCCGTCGGAACCCGGCGCGGCCCGAAAACTAGATAAATCCCCGCCAGCGTGATGGCGATGATGACGACCGTTCTGATCCACAAACCAGTGTTTTTCATTACTACTTAGTTTCTTCTGCCTTTCTTCCGACCACAGCGCTCTTACCGATCTCGAGGAATGACTTCTCGGCGCTTTGGATGATAAAACTCGTATCCTTGATCTCTTTGATCTTGCCGATCAGTCCGCC
The DNA here is from genome assembly GCA_031392105.1 of Acidobacteriota bacterium. Taxonomy (GTDB): domain Bacteria; phylum Acidobacteriota; class Blastocatellia; order Pyrinomonadales; family Pyrinomonadaceae; genus OLB17. Next base: position 3,310 of record JANMUW010000308.1, read on the forward strand.
GTTAGTAACGATCTCGTCGTTTATCTTCAGCTGAGTGATCATGTCCGCAAGCTGCTGGCGCTGCTTTTTCTGCGGCAAGATGACCAGGAAATAGAAAATGCCGAAAATGAAAACGAACGGCAGCAGTGTCCAGATCAGACTGCTCCCACCGGCGTCCTGAAAAAATAGCAGACTCATACTCATCATTATTTACACAGAAAACAAAAACCAAATGATATAACGCTCCGAGACCGTTAATCAAACGTCTGCTTCCTTATTCTCCTGCAATTTGTTGAGAAATTCCCTTCGGAATCGCGAGAACGTGCCGGATGTGATAGATTGCCGCACCGCGCGCATCGTGTCAAGGAAGAACGCCAGATTGTGATGTGAGATTAAGGTCGCCGCCGACATTTCTCCCGCTTGGTACAGATGACGAAGGTAAGCCAGCGAGTAACGCCGGCAGACCGAGCATTCGCAATCGGGATCGAGCGGGTTTGGATCGTCGGCAAATCGTGCGTTGCGGATGTTCAGTTTTCCGCGCGATGTGAATGCGCTCCCTGTTCGGCCGTTGCGAGTCGGGATGACGCAATCGAACATGTCGACTCCACGAGCAACTGCTTCGATCAAGTCTTCCGGAGTTCCGACACCCATCAAGTAGCGCGGTGCGTCCGCAGGCATCTGCGGAGCGAGATATTCGAGCACACCGTACATGACCGGTTTCTCTTCACCCACGCTCAGTCCGCCGATCGCATAACCGTCGAATCCGATCTCGACGGTTCGATCGAGGCTCTCTTTTCGAAGATCAAGGTGCGATGCGCCTTGAATGATACCGAACAACGCTTGTCGGCCTGACAGGTCATCTGATTGCGGATCGCGGATTGCGGATTGCGGATTCGCCCTTCGGTCCGATTCGACCTGAAATCCAAAATCCGAATTCCTCACTCCCAAATCGGATGACCCGGTCGCTACCGCTCCCGGTTCTAACAATTGCAGCTCATCAAACTTCGCTTTCGACCTGGCCGCCCAGCGTGCCGTTAGTTCGAGGCTCTTCCGCGTTACTTCAACGCTGGCTTTTCCGGGAGGGCATTCATCGAAGACCATGACGATCTCCGATCCGAGAGTCGCCTGGATCTCCATCGAGATCTCTGGCGATAAGAATCTCTTACTCCCATCGATGTGAGACCGGAACTCAACACCTTCTTCATTGAGCTTCCTGAGATCGGTGAGAGAGAAAACCTGAAAGCCGCCAGAGTCAGTAAGGATCGACCGATTCCAAGACGAGAACTTATGCAGTCCACCGAGCTTTCGGATAATGTCTGTCCCCGGTCGCAGAAATAAATGGTAGGTGTTTCCGAGAATTATTCGAGCATCGAGTTCGTTCTCAAGCCACTCGAATCGGACGCCTTTGACTGCGCCCTGCGTGCCGACCGGCATAAAAACAGGCGTCTCAATGATCGAGCGCCTGGTTCTTAGAATTCCCGCTCGAGCCTCACCGTCGGTCGCGGTCACTTTCCAGTCGAGTGGTTTCATCACAATTACGAATTACGAATTACGAATTTGCTTCTTCGTCGTTACCTGGATCTTTCCGATTATTCGCAGTATTTCTTCAGCGTCTCGGAGGAGACTGTTACACTGAGCTTCATCCAAGAACCCGGTCGCGTGAAGTAGTCTTATCCAGTATTTCGTCTCGCGTGCTTCTTTGTAGGCAATGGCAAACTTAGAAACAAAGTCATTTCGATACTGAACTCCAACCGCTTCCTTAGCTTTTGCTCCGACCGAAGTACCGCTTCTGAGAAACTGCTTAGAAAGAACGAACTCTTTCTGCACCCTCACGAGATGCTTGTATGCGTTAACAACGCGAACCGAAAAAGCAAATGTCTTGTCCAACAGGATATTTTCTTTCATGGGAGTAAAAGGGAATCCTTGATTCTAATTCGTAATTCGTAATTCGTAATTGATAATTCAGGGCCTCCGCCCGATCAGAGACCAAATGTTCAAGGCTCCCATGGCAGTTTCGGTGACGATCGTTCCCGACTCGTCGACGATGACGGCGGACGGAGTTCCAAACATGCCGAGTCGTTCTGAAATTTTATATCCCGCATCCAGAACAACGGGCGACGTCAATCCCAATTGCTCGTGGGCTTCTTTGTCGCCGTCCGAGAAGACTATTAGCCGCGGATCCGAATCGCTGCGCGACGCTTCCCACTTCTTGAGCTCGGCCATCATCGCCGTACAATGGGGACAAGTCAGGCTCCAAAACACTGCGAGCGTTCGATCGCCTTGAAAATCGTCGGATGTGATCCGCTTTCCTTTAATATCTTCGAGCAAGAACTCAGGGACGCGTTCCCCGATCTTCGGCGGTCCCGCTCCGTTGTTCGATAAGGCAACAAAGAAATTATCAGTATTCGTATCGCCGTCACGAATCGTGTCGATCAATTTACGGATCGCAATATCTCCGGCAGCCGGATGACTTCCGATCGTTCCATCCGCCCGAACAAATATTGCGGTCGGGGTCCATCGGGCGTAGACGAGTTCGGCGACCTTGCGTTTCTCATCGAGGATCACGTCGTCGGAAAATATCGCGAACTTACCGGCATTTGCCTCGACCGTCCCAGTGCTGAAGAGAACGAAATTAACTCGATCACCAAGCTCAGCATCCCATCGTTCGAGCTCAGGTAGCATCGCCTTGCAAGGTTCGCAGGTGGGGCTTCCGAAAATAAAAACGCTGGGTCGCCCGTTTTCCAAAACGGACTTCAGGGTGACGGGTCGATTCGAAGTATTCGTCAAATCGAAATCCGGGAACGGCGAGCCGATGGGCAATCCGTCATGCGGACTCCCGGCATCGTGCCGTTCGGTGGGCATACCTTCCCGCGAAACCACTTCCAACAAGTCGATGCGGCGAAGGATCTCAGCCTGATTTTCCAGAACCTTCTTTAGGAAAAAGAGAGTTATGCCAACCAACACTAATACGAGAAATATCAAGATCAACTGCATGGTGCTCGAAGTTCCGTCCGTAATGCTGTATCCCTGCCCGTCGCGTCCCTGTGCGATCAGAAACAATGCAAGCAGCGCGAAAATTATATTACGCACAAGGGTTTTCCGACTGATCGGCTCGCTGTGAATCTGTCCAAAGCAATGACAGTCAGGAGCGTTACCTTGGGCCATCTGCCAGAGCATGCCGCCGGTGAAAGTCAGCAACAGGATCAATCCGCCGATCGCACCGACCCATGAGGTCGAGACAAAAAGAAAACAGAACGCGAATACGATCTCAGCGAACGGAAGCGCGATGGCAATGGTGCGCGCAAAATCTTCGGGCGTTCCGAAATCTTTGACGGCCTTTTCCGATCCTTTGAGATCGAGAAATTTCCCGACGGCGGCGAGAGCGAAAACCCCGAAGAGGAAGAGTCGGATTATTAGAAGCAGGGTATCCATCAAGTGGTAAGTGGTAAACGGTAAGTGGTAAGTTCGATTATCTCAATCCGGCCTTGGCAGTCTTTATTGAGGCCGTCAAGATTTTTTGTAACTCCGTACAGTCACTAATCATTGATGCCGCTTGCTCAGCACTTAAATATCCACTGTCGCGGAGCAATCTCAACCAATACCGCGTTTCAAACGCTTCCTTCTGAGCAATGGACAGCTTATGAACGAAATCTGCCTTTGACTGGCCTTGTCCCGCCTCTTCGATATTCGCTCCGATCGACGTACCCGACCGCAGGATTTGTTTCGACAGAACATATTCTTTCTTATCGGCGACAATGAACTTGTAAAGCTTCACCGTTCGCAGCGCAAAGTGATAGGACTTTTCTTTCAAAATACTTTTAGCCATGGGAGCCTCCTGTTTTTTCCTTTCTTCGTTGTATCTTAGAACGCCCTACTCATCACTTACCGTTTACCACTTACCACTTACCACTTACCGTTTCTTCGCGATCTTGTGTTTTTCCTTAAGGCGTATCGGTGTCGCGAAAAATCCAAAAGCATCACGTAGGCGGTTCTCGACATAACGAACATACGAGAAGTGTAATCCTGCTTTGTTTCCGCCCGAGGTGAATAGAACAAAAAGCGGCGGACGCAATCCGCCTTGCGTGAGGTACTGAACTTTCAGACGCGACACTCCACCGGATACCGGAGCCGGAGCCGTTCCGCCCCTGGGTTGCGAGATATTCTCCTCAAAAAACTTGTTAAGCTGCGCCGTCGGCACACGCAGATTCCGCGCCTTGTTCGCCTTCGCGACAAGCGGCAGGATGCTCGTCACTCGTTGGCCCGTCAAAGCCGAGAGCGTGATCATCGGCGCCCATTCGAGGAATTTCATCTGCCGCCGCAGGTTGCGCTCGAACTCGTAGATCGTGTTTGTCTCTTTTTCTTCAAGCGCGTCCCATTTATTAACGGCGATGATTATCGAGCATCCCGAGTCCACTGCGTAGCCGCCGATGTTAGCGTCAAGATGCGTGACGCCTTCAACTGCATCGATGAGTAGGATCGCGACATCCGCCCTTTCGAGCGCCTTTCGCGCCATGATGACCGACATCTTCTCCGCCATCTCGTTCGTTTTGCCTTTGCGGCGAATGCCCGCGGTGTCGATGATCAGATATTTTTGATCGTCAACGGTGAAGTCGGTGTCGATCGCATCCCGAGTCGTCCCCGCTATTGGCGAGACGATCACGCGCTCCTCGCCAAGGATCTTGTTCAAGAGCGACGATTTTCCTACGTTCGGTCGCCCGATGATCGCAAGCTTGATCTCTTCGGGCTTTTTCTCGTCCGACTCTTCTTCGAATTCCAAAACGTCGAATACTTTGTCTAGAAGATCGCCGACGGAGGTGCCGTGCTCGGCCGAAAGTGGGGAAACCTCGAAACCGAACTGGTAAAACTCGGCCGCTTCGTCCTCGACCTTTTGCGACTCGCACTTGTTTGCCGCGACAAAGACTGGTTTCCCGATATTGCGAAGGTAGACCGAGATCTCTTCGTCGAGCGGCGTAACTCCGGCGCGCGCGTCGACTACCCAGATGATCGCCTGAGCTTTGTCGATAGCGAAGCCCGCCTGTTTGAAAATGTTAGCGGGAATGATCGCTTCGTCATCCGGGACGATGCCGCCGGTATCGACGAGCTCGAACCGTTTCGATTTCCATTCGACGTCCCCGTATATCCGATCACGGGTAATTCCCGGCTCATCTCCGACGATCGACTTACGCGACCCGGTCAGTCGATTGAACAGAGTAGATTTACCGACGTTTGGCCGGCCGATTATGGCAACTAGCGGTGCAGACATTCCCTAAAGGATAGTAGAGTCTGGCGATGAGTGCACGTCAGACAGAAAAAAGGCCCTGTCCAAAATGGACAGGGCCAGAGTTGTGAATTAGAACCTGAGCTTAGAATCTAGCGATGCTAAAGATCGTCTGAAGAATGGCTCCGAGGATCTCGTACTTGCCGTTATTGTACGAACCGTACTCGTTTTGGCCGTAATAGCCATCCTCATAACCGCGCTGGAATCCCTGTCGGAAGTAGTAGTTATACTCGTCCAAACCGACATAGTAGGAATTGTATCCAAGGCTCGCGTCCTGATAACCGTAAGATGACTGGTAGTTGTTGTTCCAACCATCCTGACTGTCGGCCTGACCCGAATAGAAGCCTTCTTCGTAACCGCGGTTTACCGCATCCTGCAGCATCTGTGCGCCATAGCTGCTGGTGTAGTAGTAGTTACCGTTGCGAGAGTAACGATAGTCGTTGGTCAGATAGTCGTAATACTGAGCTTGCTGTAACCGAAGCTGGTCGCGACGAACCTGTTCCCAGTAACGACGCTGCAGGTAATTCGAGTAAGCCTGACGTCGCTGCTGCTGGAGCTGGCGATATCGAGTCTTCTCGATCGTCTGCCAGTTGTTTCCCCAGCGATTGTTCCACTGCTGGTAACGCTGCTGCTG